>NZ_JBYCZO010000001.1:2380000-2548150 GCF_057586275.1 Sphingomonas sp. SRI_018
GTCGCGCTGCTCGCGCTGGCGATGCCGTTCATGACGCTGCAGGTCCTGTTCGCGCCCGCGAGCGACGCCTGCGGCAAGCCGGCGATCAGCGCGCGCAACAGCGCGACGGGCGCGGTCGTGCTGCCGATCGCCTTCCTGATCGGCATCCAATGGGGGGTGACGGGAATCGCGGTCGCCTGGATCGTCGCCTATCCCTTCTATCTCGCGATCAGCGCGTGGCGGACGCTGCCGGTGATCGGCGTGTCGCCCTCGGCGCTGCTGCGCGCGATCGCCCCGCCGGTGCTCGCCGCGCTGGCGATGGCGGTGGCGGTGGGGCTGGCCGACCGTGCATTGCCGCCGCTCATGCCGTTGCCGCGGCTCACGCTGCTGATCGCCGTGGGGGGAGCAGCCTACCTCGGCGCGCTGCTCGCCATCGCGCGCGCGATGGTGGTCGAAGCGATCGGCCTGATCCGACGCCGCGGCTAGCGCACGTCGTACATTCGCCCTATCTGGCGCGCTTTCCAAGATCAGACGAAAGCGCATCCATGGGTTTCCGCTGCGGCATCGTCGGCCTGCCGAACGTCGGCAAGTCGACGCTCTTCAACGCTCTCACCGAAACCGCCGCGGCGCAGGCGGCGAACTATCCCTTCTGCACGATCGAGCCCAACGTCGGGAACGTCGCGGTGCCCGACCCGCGCCTCGACGCGCTGGCGAAGATCGCCGGTTCGGCCAAGATCATCGAGACGCAACTCGGCTTCGTCGACATCGCCGGGCTGGTGCGCGGGGCGAGCAAGGGCGAGGGGCTCGGCAACCAGTTCCTCGGCAACATCCGCGAGGTGGACGCGATCGTCCATGTCCTGCGCTGCTTCGAGAACGACGACATCCAGCACGTCGACAACAAGGTCGACCCGATCGCCGACGCCGAGACGGTCGAGACCGAGCTGATGCTCGCCGACCTCGAAAGCCTCGAGAAGCGCGTGCCCGCCTTCGTCAAGAAGGGGCAGCAGGGCGACAAGGAGGCGAAGATCGCCGCGAGCGTGCTGGGGCAAGCGCTCGAGCTGCTGCAGGGCGGCAAGCCGGCGCGGCTGACCCAGCCCAAGGACGCCGAGGAAGCCAAGGTCCTGCAGCAGGCGCAGCTGCTCACCGCCAAGCCGGTGCTCTACGTCTGCAACGTCAACGAGGAGGATGCCGCCAACGGCAACGCCTATTCCGCGCGCGTGTTCGAGAAGGCGAAGGCCGAGGGCGCCGAAGCGGTGATCGTCTCCGCCGCGATCGAGGCGGAGATCGCGACGATGGCGCCAGAGGAGCGCGGCGAGTTCCTGACCGAACTGGGGCTCACCGAGACCGGCCTCGCCCGCGTGATCCGCGCGGGCTACGAGCTCCTGCACCTCATCACCTTTTTCACCGTCGGCCCCAAGGAGGCGCGCGCCTGGACCGTGCACAAGGGCGCCAAGGCCCCGCAGGCAGCCGGCGAGATCCACACGGACTTCGAACGCGGCTTCATCCGCGCCGAGACGATCGCCTATGACGACTATGTCACCTACAAGGGCGAAGCCGGCGCGCGCGACGCGGGCAAGCTTCGCGCCGAGGGCAAGGAGTATGTCGTCCAGGACGGCGACGTGATGCTGTTCCGCTTCAACGTCTGAACCGGATCAACTCGAAGGCAGTGTGCTGACGACCCCATGGGCGGATGACGCTTCCCCTTCTGCACGCGACGGTGTATTATCCGACCATGACTGTTCGCGGCCTCCTTCTGCTCTCGATCGTCTGGACCGCTCCCGCGGCGGCCGCGACGACCGCGCGCGTCGAGCAGCAGCCGACCGCGGAGCAGAAATGTCCGACCCTGCCGCCGATGCTCTCCGCCGAGCGCCGCTGTCCCAAGCAGCCGGCGATGCTGGTCGGCGATCCCGTCCGCTGAGACCCGTTCCGCCGCCATCATGAATGTCACAGGATCGCCGCGAAGCGCTGGCAAGGGCGCGCGTATGCGCTGGATCTCCCGTCTCGCCGCCGTGGCGCTCGCCGCCTGCCTGCAAGCCTGCGTCACCGCGCCCGCGAGCGCGCCGGTCACGCCCTCCGCCGCCGTCGCCGAGGCGCGCGCGCCGGTCACTATCCTCGTCTCGATCGACGGCTTCCGCGCCGACTATCTCGATCGCGGCATCACGCCGAACCTGTCGAAACTGGCGGCGAACGGGGTGCGGGCGGCGATGCGGCCGTCCTTTCCGTCCAAGACCTTCCCCAACCATTATGCGCTGGTCACCGGCCTGAGGCCCGACCGCAACGGCATCGTCGCCAACAAGATGGAGGATGCGGGCCGGCCGGGCGAGGTCTTCACCATGGCGAGCGACGATCCCTTCTGGTGGAATGAGGCGACGCCGATCTGGGTCGATGCCGAGAAGGCGGGCGTGCGCACCGCGACGATGTTCTGGCCCGGGTCGAACGTGCCGGTCGGCGGGACCAAGGCGGCGAAATGGCCCTATACGGTGACCGGCGGCACGCGCCCGTCCGACTGGCAGCAGTATAATGAAGCGATCTCGCCCGGGCAGCGCGTCAACACCATCCTCGACTGGATGCGCCGACCGGCAGCGATCCGGCCGCGGTTCGCGACCATATATTTCGAGGAAGTGGACACCGCCGGCCACGTCTATGGCCCCGACGATGCGCGGACTAACGCGGCGATCGCCGACGTCGACCGGGAGATCGGCGCACTGGTCGACGGGCTGGCGGCGCTCGGCCAGCCGGCCAACCTCGTCATCGTCGCCGATCACGGCATGGCGGCGACGAGCAGCGAGCGGACGATCGCGCTCGATCGCGTGCTGACCGCGGGTGACTATCGTGTGGTCGAGGCCGGTCCCTATGCCAGCCTCGCCGCGGTGCCGGGACATGAGGCGAGCCTCGAGGCGAAGCTGCTCAAGCCGCACGAACATATGCAATGCTGGCGCAAGGCCGAGATCCCGGCGCGCTTCCATTATGGCGCCAACCCGCGCGTGCCACCCTATCTCTGTCTTGCCGAGACGGGCTGGCAGGTGCTGGAGAAGGCGCCGCCCGCCGGCTCGACCGGCGGTGCCCACGGCTATGACAACGCCGCGCCCGAGATGGCGGCGCTGTTCCTTGCCAATGGCCCGGCCTTCGCGAGCGGCAAGCAGCTCGCGCCGTTCGATAACGTCGACGTCTATGCGCTGCTCCGCGACCTGCTCGGGCTGGCGCCGGCAAAGGATGTGGATGGCAGCGACTCGGTGTTTCGCGAGGTACTGGCCTCGAACCGGCGCTGATCGTCGCAGAGGGCTTGCGCGGGATCGGTTTCGGAGCGAAACTGATTCCATGCGCTACTGGGAAGACATCAAGGTCGGCGACCGGGCATCGTTCGGCCGCTATGAGGTGACGCGCGAGGAGGTGCTCGACTTCGCGCGCCGATATGATCCGCAGCCCTTCCATCTTTCCGATGAGGCAGCAGCGAAGACGCATTTCGGGCGGCTCGCCGCGAGCGGCTGGCATACCTGTGCGATGACCATGGCGATGAACGTCGCGCATATGCAGGCGGATGCGGCGGAATCGGCGAGCCTCGGCGCGGCGGGGATCGACGAGCTGCGCTGGCTGAGGCCGGTCTATCCCGGCGACGTGCTCCGCTGCGAGGCGGAGATCGTCGAGACGCGCGCCTCGAACAGCCGGCCTGACATGGGCAGCGCGCGATCCAGGCTGACGGTGTTCAACCAGAACGACGAGCCCGTGATGAGCTTCATCGCGATCGGGCTATGGCGGCGGCGCCCGGTGGAGAGCGCCGGCTGATCGCTACCGGCGATCGCGACCACGCCCCGACCAACCGCCTCCGCGACGACCCTCGCCACCGATGCTCGGACTCGGCCGGTTCGGCATGGTCGCGCGCGGCTGCGTCTGGCCCTGGCTGCCGCGCCATTGCTCGCGACGCTGCTGCCATTGCTGGCGCTGCTCGGGCGTGGCGCCCCGCCACTGTTCCCGGCGTTGCTGCCACTGCTGACGCTGCTCCGGCGTGGCATCGCGCCACCGCTGCTCCCGGCCCTGTTGCCACTGCTGGCGCTGTTCCGGTGTCGCATTGCGCCACTGCTCCCGGCGCTGCTGCCACTGCTGGCGTTGCTCTGGGGTGATGTTGCGCCCACCACCCCAGCGGCCGTCATTGTCACCGTCGCGCCGCCCATCCCAGCGGCGGCCGCCACGGTCCCACCGGTCCCAGTTGGGCTGGTCGCCGCGATTGCCGCGCCACTCGTTGCGGCGGCGCTCCCAATAATAGCGCTGGCGGTCGGTCCAGCGATGCGGACGGCGGTAGCGGTCGTAGACATAATAGCCGGTGCCCGGATAATAATAGTCGCCGTACCAGCCCCAGTAGGGCGAACCGCCGTAGCCGTAGTAGCCGCCGTCCCAATAATCGTCGTAATAGCCGCCGGAACCATAGCCGACGGAGACGCCCGAATAGCCGTAGCCATCGGTGCAGGCGGCGAGGCCGATGCCGGCGGCGGCGATCAGCCCGAGATTGCGAAGCGTGCGGATCATTGCTCGAGACTCCCAGATACGCGGGACCATATTCTGCTACGCAAGATTAATGCCAGCGTAACCGCGTGGGCGAGCGCGTTGTTCCGTCAGTGCCCCTCGAAGGCGACCAGCGCCGTCACCTCGATGCCGTCCGAACGCAACGCCTCGGCGCCGCCCAGCTCCGGCAGGTCGATCACGAACGCCGCCTGGCCGATCTCCGCGCCTGTCTTGCGGATCAGGCGAACAGCGGCGCGGGCGGTGCCGCCCGTCGCGATCAGGTCGTCGACCAGCAGCACCCGCGCGCCGGGTGCCAAGGCGTCGGCATGGATGGTGATGCGGTCGGTGCCGTATTCGAGCGCATAATCCTCGGCGATCGTCGCACCGGGGAGCTTGCCATCCTTGCGGATCAGGAGCGCGCCGGCGCCGAGCCGGATCGCGAGCGGCGCCGCGAACAGGAAGCCGCGCGCCTCGATGCCGGCGACGAGGTCGACCGGCCCCTTCACCGCCGCCGCCAGCCGATCGATGGCGAGCGCCAGGCCCTGCGCATCGAGCAGCAGCGTGGTGATGTCCCGGAACTGAATCCCGGGCTTGGGAAAGTCCGGGATCGTGCGGATCAGCGCCTTGAGGTCGTCGTTGTCGGCCATTCCCGTCCCCGCTCGCTCCGGGTCCGCCCTCGGCGCAGGCCTGGGCGAACGGGGAGAGATCAGCCCAACGCTCTCAGTGCTTCACCCCGCGCCAGACGCTGAGGTACGCGCCATAGGCCAGGAAGCAGAAGATCGCGATGAAGATCACCGCTGCCCAGCCCGCGCTGTGGCGCGCCTCGAGCTTGGGTTCGGCGGTCCACACCAGGAAGGCCGCGACGTCCTGCGCCATCTGGTCGACGGTCGCCTTGGTGCCATCCTGATAGGTCACCTGCCCGTCGGTGGTGAGGGGCGGCGGCATCGCCAGGTTGAGGTTGGCGAAGTACGGATTGTAATGCAGCCCGTTCGGCGTCTTCGCGTCCGGGAACTTCTTGAGCAGCTCGGCCGGCTGCTCCTGATAGCCCGTCAGCAGCGAATGGATATAGGCCGCGCCGTCGTGCCGCGCCTTGGTCATCAGCGACAGGTCGGGCGGGATCGCATTGTTGTTGGCGGCGCGGGCGGCGACGTCGTTGGCGAAGACCAGCGGGAACTTGTCGGCCGGCGTGTTGGGCCGGGTCGCGGCCTCGCCCGTCTCCGGGTTCACCGACGGCTGCTGGATCGCCCATTGGCTGGCGATCGCCTTCACCTGCGCCTCGCTGTAGCCGATGCCCTGCAGGTCGCGGAAGGCGACCAGGCGGAGCGAGTGGCACGCCGCGCAGACTTCCTTGTAGACCTGGAAGCCGCGCTGGAGCTGCTGCGTGTTCTTCGAATAGCCGCCGAACGGCCCGTCCGACGCGAGGTGGAGCTCCTTCGGGTGAAGGTGGAACTCGTGCTCGGCCGTCGGCGCCGCCGGTTCGGCGACGACGCCATAGATGCTGCCGAACAGGGCGATCGCGAGGACCAGCGCGAAGCCGAGCCCGATGATGCCGCCGATGATGCGAACCATGTGCTTTGACGCCCCTTATTCGGCCGGTACGGCGCTGCCGCCGTCCACCGCAGATTCACTCAAGCGATTGCCGCCCTTGCCCGCCAGCACCGCCTCGGTGATCGAGTTCGGCAGCGGCCGCGGCCGCTCCATCGCCGAGATGATCGGGATGATCAGCAGGAAGTGCAGGAAGTAATAGGCCGCGGCGATCTGGCTCAGGATGATGTAGAAAGGCTCCGCCGGCGCGCCGCCGCAATAGCCCAGCACCAGCACGTCGGCCACCAGCACCCAGAAGAAGAGGCGGTAGGTCGGCCGGTAGTTGGCCGAGCGCACCGGCGAGGTGTCGAGCCACGGCAGGAAGAACAAGAGGACGATCGAGCCGAACATCGCCAGCACGCCCCACAGCTTCGCCGGCAGGATGAAGTCCGCGGTGAAAGCGCGCAGGATCGCGTAGAACGGCCAGAAATACCATTCGGGCACGATGTGCGCCGGGGTCGAGAGCGGGTTGGCCGGGATGTAGTTGTCCGGATGCCCGAGGTAGTTCGGCGCGAAGAAGATCATCGTCGCGAACACCAGCAGGAACACGCCGAGGCCGAAGCCGTCCTTGGCGGTGTAGTACGGGTGGAACGGCACCGTGTCCTGCTCGCCCTTCACCTCGACGCCGGTCGGGTTGCCCGAGCCCGGGATGTGCAGCGCCCAGATGTGGAGGATGACCACGCCGGCGATCACGAACGGCAGCAGGTAATGGAGCGAGAAGAAGCGGTTGAGCGCCGCGTTGTCCGGCGCGAAGCCGCCGAGCAGCCACACACGCACCCACTCGCCGACCACCGGGATCGCCGAGAAGAAGCCGGTGATCACCTGCGCCCCCCAGAAGCTCATCTGCCCCCAGGGCAGGACATAGCCCATGAAGGCAGTCGCCATGATCAAGAGGAAGATGACCACGCCCAGCAGCCACACCATCTCGCGCGGCGCCTTGTACGAGCCGTAGTAGAGCCCGCGGAAGATGTGGATGTAGACCACCGCCAGGAACATGCTGGCGCCGTTGGCGTGCGCGTAGCGGATGAACCAGCCGGCGTTGACGTCGCGCATGATGTGCTCGACCGAGTCGAACGCGACGCCGCCGTTCGCGGCATAGTGCATCGCCAGCACGACGCCGGTGACGATCTGGATCACCAGTGCGGCACCGGCGAGCACGCCGAAGTTCCAGAAATAGTTGAGGTTGCGCGGCACCGGATAGCCGGCGCCGACCGCATTGTAGACGAAGCGCGGCAGCGGGAGCCGGTCGTCCACCCACTTCATCAGCGGGTGCTTCGGCTCATAATGCTTGGCCCAGGGAAAGCTCATCTCGTCCTTGCCCCCTTAGCCGACCGTAACGACGGTGTCGGACGTGAAAGTATAGTCGGGAACGTGCAGGTTCTGCGGCGCCGGTCCCTGGCGGATGCGGCCGGCGGTGTCGTAGGCCGAACCGTGGCACGGGCAGAAATAGCCGCCGAACGGCCCCTTGTTCTCGCCCTCGCCCGCGCCCAGCGGCACGCAGCCGAGGTGGGTGCAGACGCCCAGCGTGATCAGCCAGTTCTTATGGTTCGGCTTGGTGCGCTCCTCCAGCGTCTGCGGATCGCGCAGCGACGAAAGCGGCACCGCGTCCGCCTCGGCGATCTCCTTCGGCGTCAGGTTGCGCACGAACAGCGGCTGCTTGCGGAACTGGGTCTTGATCGCCTGGCCCGGCTGGATCTGCGAGATGTCGACCTCCGTGGTCGACTGCGCCAGCACGTCGGCGGACGGGTTCATCTGGTTGATCAGCGGCAGCGCAACCACACCGACGCCGACACCAGCCCAGGCCACCGCGGCGATCTGGAGATAGTCGCGGCGGCGGGGATTCTCGACCTCTTCATGATAGGGCGCTGCGGATTCGCCGGGAGGAACAGCGTCTTCAAGCGTTGCCATGCACTAGCCCTTGCACTCGTAAATCTTGGCGCGGGGAATGCGCCGGGATCGGATACGACGTGGGATACGCCCCGCCGAGCCCCCCGGTGCCCCCGGTGGCTGCGGGCCTGATAAACAAGCCCCTTGCGCTTTGCCAACAGCTATTTGCGCGCGCTAGGCGCTACGCCCATGCGGATCGCCCTCTATGAACCCGATATCGCCGGCAATGTCGGCACCATCCTGCGCACCGCGGCGTGCCTCGGCGTCGGCGTCGATCTGATCGAGCCGATGGGGTTTCCGTGGGGCGATCGGGCGCTGGCGCGGTCGGGCATGGATTATGCGGCGCGGGTGGAGGTGAAGCGGCACCCTGACTGGGCGACGTTCGAAGCGGGAGTCGGCGGGCGGATCGTGCTGGCGACCACCAAAGGTGCAGTACGGCTCGATGTGGCGCGGTTCGAGGCCGGCGATGTGCTGCTGTTCGGGAGCGAGGGCGCGGGCGTGCCGGACGCCGTGCACGCGCGGGCCGATCTGCGCGTGGCGATCCCGATGGTGGCGGGTGTGCGCTCGCTCAATGTCGCGGTGGCGGCGGGGATCGTGCTCGGCGAGGCGCTCAGGCAGACGAGAGGATGGCCGTCCTGAGCTCCTCTCCGCTTGCGGGGGGGGGGGACCGCCGCCGAAGGCGGTGGTGGAGGGGCTCTCCTCCAGTGAATCGCTTGGGGCCTGCCCCCTCCACCACGCCGCTTCGCGTCGCGGTCCCCCTCCCCGTGCCGGGGAGGACCTGTTAGGGGCACCTCATGCTTCCCCTGGACGAACAACAATCCGCCGCCCGTGCCTGGTTCGAATCGCTGCGCGACCGGATTTGCGCCGAGTTCGAGGCGATCGAGAAGGAGGCGGGTTCCGACGCCGCCTTCTCCTATACCCCCTGGGACCGCACCGATCCTTCGGGCGAACCGGGCGGCGGCGGGGCGCGCGGCATGATGAAAGGCCGTGTGTTCGAGAAGGTCGGGGTCAACGTCTCGACCGTCGGCGGCACCTTCGAGGGCGATTTCGCCAAGACCATCCACGGCGCCGGCGAGGACCCGCGCTTCTTCGCGACCGGCATCAGCCTGGTCGCGCACATGGCCAATCCGCACGTTCCCGCCGTGCACATGAACACGCGCTTCCTCGTCACCACCAAGCGCTGGTTCGGCGGCGGCGCCGATCTCAACCCGCCCATTCCCTATGAGGAGGATACCGCCGACTTCCACGCGCGACTGAAGGCGGCGTGCGACGCGCACGATCCGGGACATTATCCGCGCTTCAAGAAATGGGCGGACGACTATTTCTACATCCCGCACCGCAAGGTGCACCGCGGCGTCGGCGGCATCTTCTACGATCATCTGGAAGGCGATTTCGACGCCAATTTCGCCTTCACCCAGGACGTTGGCCGTGCGTTTCTCGACATCTTCCCGACGATCGTGCGGCGACGGATGGACATGCCTTTCACCGAGGCGGAGAAGGCGGCGCAGCTCGTCTGGCGCGGCCGCTATGCCGAGTTCAACCTGGTCTACGACCGCGGCACGCTGTTCGGGCTCAAGACCGGTGGCAACATCGATGCGATCCTGATGAGCCTGCCGCCGCTGGCCGCATGGGACTGATCCCCGTCCCCGACGGCGAGGTGGCGACGATCGTCACCACGCTGGAGATGCGGACGCGTCCGCCGCTCCGCCCGCTGCCCGACTCGGCGCTGCGGCTCGCCCAGTGGCAGCAGCCTGCTCCCGACAAGTATCGCCTGCTGTTCCGCCGCGTCGGCGAGCCATGGCTATGGTTCTCGCGGCTGGCGATCGACGAGGCGCGGCTGGCCGCGATCATCCATGATCCGGACGTGGCGGTGTTCGCCGTCACCGACCGCACGGGAATCGAGCTCGGGATGCTCGAGCTCGATTATCGCCGCGCCGGCGAGTGCGAGCTGGCCTATTTCGGGTTGGTGCCGGAGCTTGCCGGCAAGGGCCACGGCCGCTGGCTGATGGCGCATGCGCTGCAGCGCGCATGGCGATCGGGGGTCGAACGGGTGTGGGTGCACACCTGCACGCTTGACCACCCTCGCGCGCTCGGCTTCTACCGCGCCTCGGGCTTCACGCCGATCCATCGCACGATCGAGACCTTCCCCGACCCGCGGCTCACCGGCCTGCTCTCAATCGACGCCGCGCCTCACGTCCCCTTGCTCGCCAGCCGGCGATAGGCGGCAATCGCGACCAGCACGGTCGCAACGGTCGCCGCGCTCTCGACCGCCACGGCGGCGGCGACGGTGATGCCGACCGCGACCGGATTGCTTTCCCCAAGGTGCCCGAGCGTAACCAGCACGCTGCCGAACACCATCGACGCCAGCATGATTCCCGCCAGCACCCACGCCAACGGCCAGCCATTCCCAAGGGTCAGCCGCCAGCTTCGCCCAATGGAGGCGATCGCGCCGATCGGCGATTCCGCCACCAGCACGGTGCCGGTCAGCGACATGCGCGCATAGATGTAGAAGATCGGCGCCAGTATCACCACGAACAGCAACGGCAGGCCAAGCGCCAGGGCGAACAGGCCGGCGGTAGGCAATCCGACAAGGATCATCGCAAGCAGGTAGCGCGGCAGCAGCGCGAGCCCGCGGCCGAGTGCGCCGATCACCGTCGGCCGGCCACGATCGAGATAAAGCGCGATGATCGTCAGCGCCCCCCACAGCCCGACGACGGTCGTGAGCACGAACCATCCGCCATAGCGCCCGGTCCAGTCAGCCAGGGCCTGACTCAACTGCCGCACGGCCTGCTCACCCGTCACTCCTTCCGGGATCTGCCACACCGGAACAAGGAGTTGGAACGCGAGGCGCGGCAGGAACATGGTGACCCCGACAACGGGGATCAGCAGCGCGCGATCGCGCCGCCACAGCGTCCAGGCTTCGCGCAGCAGCGCGGCGAGATCGAGTTTCACGCGGGTTCGCTATCCAACGGCACGGCCACCGCGCCGTCGCGCTCGTGCATGATCTCGACATAGAGTTTGGCGACAAAGGCAGTCGCGAGCACGGTGAAGGCCGCCTGCACCGCGGCGACCGCGATTGCAGTGATCACGCTCGCCATCGTCACCGGCCCCTCGCCGCGGCTCAGGAGGCCGAGGATCGACCCGAACACGCTCTGCGCGGCGAGCAAGGCGACGTTGGCGACGACCACGTAGAGCAGGATCACGCCGACCAGCTTCCAGGTGAGGCCGCGACTCAAGGCGAAGGCGCGCGCAATCGCGCCGAGGCCACGCCGCTCGGCGACGACCACCGGCGTGGTCAGCACCAGCCGCGCGCCGATAAACAACAGCGCGATCAGCAGCACGGTACCGTAGAGCGCCGCCGTTCCGGCGACGCCCGCGGGCAGGCTCGCCGGATTGGCGCCCATGCGAAACTGCGTGATGTCCGTGCCGCCCGCCGCGAGGATGAACCCGATCGGCAGCACCAGCAGTCCCAACACAATCGCCAGCACGAGATAGACGCCGAGCGCCGGCAACAGCCGCGCGGTCGCCACTCGGCCGGCACCCCCGCCGACCGCCGGATCGATCGCCAGCGCCGAGATGGCGAGCTGGCCCCACACACCGAGGATCGCGAAGGCTAGCGACAGCAACGCGAGCAGCGCCTTCAGTCCGGACCCGGCGGTCCCCCACAACGGCGACAGGCTCCCCGTGATCGAGGCCGGGACAAAGATCGCGAGCAGCGCGATCGGAACGACGATCGCGACATGGTCGCTCAGGAACTCGATCGTGCGGTCCCAGACCGTGCCCATCTTCACCATGCGGCGCCAACTCCCCTTGGACAGGCTTGGAGCCTGTTTGGAAATGCGCCTGAGGGCGCATTTCGGCCGCACCGGCCCGTTCCCCAACCCGGGTCCCCGCAAAGTAGTATTCTGCGGGGGCCCCGACGGCCACCCAACGGCAGTTTCTTATGGGTGGCCGGGTGGGGGAGCGGGCCGGTGCCGCATTTCCAAGCAGGCTCTTAGCCGAAGCTTCTCATCCTTGCCAATCGCCGCGACCGCGCACATCTGGCGGTCATGTCCGATTTTCGCGAAGGCGTGGAGTGGCGCGTGGCGGCGGCGCCGGTCGATTACGAGGCCGCGGTCGCCGAGATGGAGGCGCGCGCCGCCGCCGTGCAGGAGGGCCGCGCGCCCGAGCTCGTCTGGCTGCTCGAGCATCCGCCGCTCTATACCGAAGGCACCAGCGCCGATCCGGCCGAGCTGGTCGATCCGCGCTTCCCCGTCCACAAGACCGGGCGCGGCGGCCGCTACACCTACCACGGTCCCGGCCAGCGCGTCGGCTATCTGGTGCTCGACCTCTCCCGCCGCGGCCGCGACGTGCGCTGTTTCGTTCACGCACTGGAAGGATGGGTGATCGACGCGCTCGGCCGGATCGGCATCACCGGCTACCGCATTCCTGGCAAGGTCGGCATCTGGACGCACGACGGCGGTGCCGAGGCGAAGATCGGCGCGATCGGCGTGCGCGTGAAGAAATGGGTAACATTACATGGCTTTTCCGTGAACATCGCGCCCGAGTTGTCCCATTTTCAGGGCATCGTGCCGTGCGGAATCGCCGATCTGGGCGTTACCAGCGCCGCGACGCTGGGAATCGATTCCTCTCTGGAAACCTTCGATGCCGCCCTGGCGTTGGGCTTTCCGACGTTTCTCGGCGAACTTGACGGGAGCGGAACAAAGCGTCTTGAGGGCGCCGCGCGAACCGTTTAATGTCTACCGCGATTTGGGTATTAAAGGCCATCCAGCCCGCCCGGATCGCCTTATTCTAGGGAGCTTCCAGATGCGTGCAATTCTTTCCAAGGTCGTTACCGGCTCGATGATCGCCGGCGCCGCGCTGCTCGTTTCGGCGTGCGGCGGCAACAGCACCGAGACCACCAACACCGTCGTGACCGACGTCAACGCGACCGACGCGACCATGGACGGCACCGTGACCGACAACATGACCGCGGTCGACGGCGCGATGGGCAACGATGCCCTGCTCGCGAACGACACCACCGTCACCAACGAGACGGTCACGAACGAGACGACCGCCACCAACGCGATGTAATCTCGCGCACTGGTTGCTGAGTTCGAGGGGCCGTCCGGGCGACCGGGCGGCCCCTTCGTTTTGGCGGAGCTTGATGGTTCAGCTGCGCTGAGCGGCACCGGCCCGCTCCCCCACCCGGCCACCCAACGGCAGTATCTTATGGGTGGCCGGGTGGGGGAGCGGGCGAAACCCGCCAAGGTTCCGGCGATGCGAAGCATCGTTGGAATGCGGGTGGAGGGCGGTGCCGCAACCGTTTCAACTTGCTGAAACGCGCGCACAACGCGAAAAACCTCTTGGGAACGCGCGCTAATTTCCGTAATCCAAGGCCCGGAGTGTGTGAGAGGGGTCTGATGAAAGTGTTGCGTTCCCTGGCTGTCGCCGTCGCGATGATCGCGCCGGCCCTTATGGCGCAGCCGGCGTCGGCCCAGTTCTTCTTCCAGTCGCCGGATCTGCGCGGCGCACCGGTGACCGGGGCGGAGCCGGGCATGATCGCCCAGGACCTTCCCGGCGCGACGCCCGCCGAGCTGCGCGCAGCACTGGTGTGGAACCTGCGCGCGGCGCTCAATGTCGCCGCGCTCCAGTGCCAGTTCGCGCCCTATCTGCTGACGGTGAGCAACTACAACAACCTGCTCGACGACCACGAGACCGAGCTCAAGACGTCCTACGACACGCTCACCAAATATTTCGTGCGCACCGCCAAGACCAAGAAGGCCGGCCAGAGCGCCTTGGACAGCTATGGCACCCGTGTCTATTCGAGCTTCTCGACGGTGGGCGCGCAGCTCACCTTCTGCCAGACGGCGGCCGAGATCGGCCATGCCGCGCTGTTCACGCCGCGCGGCAGCTTCGGCACGCTGGCGAGCGAGCGGATGCGCGAGATGCGCAACTCGCTGAAGCTGAGCCGCGATCAGCAATTCCCCTGGGGCATCAACCCGCGCCCGATCACGCTGCCGTCGATGGAAGCCAGATGCTGGAAGAAGGACACGTGGCAGTCGCGCAAATGCGGGCCGCAGCGCTGGGGCGGGGTTTAGGACAACGAACCGTCACCCCGGTGAAGCCGGGATCTCCGGCGGCAAGCGCGCCGCCTGAGGCACGAGACCCGGCTCCGCCGGGATGACAGAGCTTAGGCGGCCCAGCCGCGCCCTAACGCAATCCCAGCAGCTTGTGCGTCTGGAGCGACAGCCGCCACTTCGGCCGCTCCATCGCGAAGGCGACCGCGGCTTCGCGGTTGGCCTCGGCGTGGGCGCTGTCCATCGGCTGGACGAGGAAATGGGTGAAATCCCACCGCTCCAGCTCGCCGACGTCGGTGCCCGGCTGCGGCCATACCAGCTTCAGTTCGTCGCCCGAGCGCTGGACCACCTCGCTGCCCGCCTTGGGGCTGATGCACACCCAGTCGAGCCCCGGATGCGCCGGCAGGGTGCCGTTGCTCTCGATCGCGATCTCGAAGCCCTCGGCATGGAGCGCGTCGACCAGCGCGTCGTCGACCTGGAGCATCGGCTCGCCGCCGGTCAGCACCGCGAAACGCCGCTCGCGTGCCGGTCCCCAAGCCTGCGCTACCGCCCTGGCCAGCGCCGCCGCATCGGCGAAGCGACCGCCGCCGGCGCCGTCGGTGCCGACGAAATCGGTGTCGCAGAACTGGCAGATCGCGCTCGCCCGGTCCTGCTCGCGTCCCGACCAGAGGTTGCAGCCGGCGAAGCGCACGAACACCGCCCGGCGCCCCGCGTTCACGCCCTCGCCCTGGAGCGTCAGGAACAGCTCCTTGACGGCGTAGCTCATGGCTTGGCGGCGTAGACGGTCGGGTCGGGGAGGCCAGCCTCCTCGAACCCTTTGGCGCGCAGCCGGCAGCTGTCGCACAGACCGCAATGCACCCCGCCCGGCGCGGGATCGTAGCACGACCAGCTGAGGCCGGCGTCGAGCCCCAGCCGCGCCGCTTCGCGCACGATGTCGGCCTTGGTCATGTGCTGGAGCGGCGCGCGAATGCGGAAGGGCTGGCCCTCCACCCCCGCCTTAGTCGCCACTTCGGCGAGCTTTTCATATTCGGCGATGAATTCCGGCCGGCAATCGGGATAGCCCGAATAGTCGAGCGCGTTGACGCCGATGTAGATGTCACGCGCGCCGGTCGCCTCGGCCCAGCCCAGCGCGAGGCTGAGGAAGATGGTGTTGCGCGCCGGCACATAGGTGACGGGAATGTCGTCCCCCACCCCGCCCTTCGGCACGTCGATGTCGGCAGTGAGCGCGGAACCGCCGAACGCTGAGAGGTCGAGCGGCAGCACGACGTGTCGCTCCGCGCCCAGCATCGCCGCGATACGCCGCGCCGCGGCGAGCTCGACCTGATGACGCTGGTTGTAGTCGATCGAGAGCGCGAGCAGCCGGTGGCCGTCCTCGCGCGCACGCGCCGCGGACACCATCGAATCGAGCCCGCCCGAGACGAGCGCGACGGCAAGGGATTGAGTCATATCGGGTTCCCGCTACGCCCCCGCTCGCGCCGTCGCAACATCGACGCATGAGAAAAGGGCCGCTCGGGAGCGGCCCAGTTCTCTAGTCAGCTAGGGAGAGAGTGTGCCCGTGAAGGCACGACACCTTCTATAACGAAAATTGGTAAATAAATGGTTAACGCGTCAATTCCCGGCCGCGCAGGTGCCGATCTTGCGCGCCTCGATGTCGAGGTCGAACGGCGCGCCTTCCTCGAGGCCCTGGCTCTGGATGCGCACCAGCCGCGGCGTCTCCACGGTGATGGTGGTGCGGCCGCGGCCCGCGCCGGGACAGGTATAGCTGACGGTGGCGCGGCTCGGGCCGTTCTCGAGCACGAGGCGGCTGCACTCGATGCCGCGATGGCGCTGCTGGAACAGGCTGACGGGGTCGCCGAGGCATATCGCGCGGCTGGTACCGCTCGCCTCGCGCAGTTGCCATTGCCCGCGCTCCAGCCCCTTCAGAGCGGCGAAGCCCGGCGCCTGCGCCGGCGCGGCCATTCCCGCCAATCCGCACATCAACACACCGCCCGCTGCCCCTGCGCGGACAAGATCACGCATCATCATCGATCGTGCCTCCGCATGACCGGGGCGATCCGCTGATCGAATCGCCCCCGTCACGATTTGCCGAGGGATGTGGGCGGCGAGCCGTGCGGTTGCAATGGCCCTCAGGCGCCGATGGTGGCCGCCTCGACCGGAAAGCTGGTCGCGCAGAAGGCGCAATCCACGGTAATGACGCCATTTTCATCCGCCATCGCCGCGCGCTCCTCAGGGGGAAATTTTGCGAGCACCTGGGTGATATAGGCGCCGTCGCAGCGGCACCCCTTGCTGAGGTCGGTGGCTTTCAGCAGCCGCACCTCGTCCTCCTCGTTGAACAGGCGCCACACCAACGTCTCCAGGCTGACGGCAGGATCGGCGAGCTCGTCGGCGCCCATCGTCGCGCCCAGCGCCTCGACGTGGTGCCATTCGGGATGATCCTCGCGCGCGTGGATGCGCTCGCGCCCCTCCTCGCCCTCGGGCAGATGCTGGAGGAACAGTCCGCCCGCGATGCAGCGCCCGTCGGGCTGACGGACCGAGGTCAAACGGATCAGGCTCGGGATCTGCTCCGACTGCAGGAAATAGCTTTCCGCCGCGGCGGCGACGCTGTCGCCGTCGAGCGGGACGATCCCCTGATAGCGCTCGCCGGTCAGCGCCTGGTCGAAGGTGATGGCGAGATGCCCGGTGCCGAACAGCGCGAACAGCGAGGGCGCCTCGCCGACCTCCCCCAGCCGGTCGCGGTCGAACTGGACATAGCCGCGCAGCTCCCCGTTCTGATAGTCGCACACCAGCAGGCTGACGATGCCGCCGCTGGTCTGCGCCTGCAGCGTGAGCTGACCCTTGGCCTCCTTGAGCAGCGAGCCCAGCAGCGCCGTCAGCGTCAGCGCCTCGGCGAGCAGCCGCTCGATCGGCGGCGGATAGGCATGAGCGGCCAGAATCTCGTCGAGCACCGGCCCCAGCCGCGCGATCCGCCCGCGGGCGTGGCGGCCCGGAATGGTGAAGCCGATCACGCGGTCGAGATCGGGGATTTTGGGACTCTCGCTCATATCACCTCGTCATCCCCGCGCAGGCGGGGATCCATTCATCCTGCGCTTTCGGCAAGATCGCCACTCCAGCGACAATGGACTCCCGCCTTCGCGGGAGTGACGAAGGTAAGGCGGCTCGGGCCGCTTACAACCTCACCCGACCTGCCCAAAGCACCAGCGCAGGATCGATTTCTGAGCGTGGAGGCGGTTCTCCGCCTCGTCCCATATCCGCGACTGCGGCCCGTCGATCACCGCCGTCACCACCTCCTCCTCGCGATGCGCGGGGAGGCAGTGGAGGAACACTGCATCGGGCCTGGCGCGCGCCATCAGCGTCTCGGTGACCTGATAGGGCATCATCGCCGCGAGCTTCTCCTCGGCATGCGCCTGGCCCATCGAGATCCAGGTGTCGGTGACGACCACGTCGGCGCCCTCGACCGCGCGCAGCGGATCGCGGTCGACGCTCACCCGCGCATTGGTGCCGGCGAGCGCGGCATTGGCCGCGTCGATCCAGCGTTGCTCGGGGTCATAGCCGGCGGGAATGCCCGCCACGACCGAGAATTTGAACAGCCCGGCCGCCTCGACGATCGAGTGCAGCACGTTGTTGCCGTCGCCGAGCCACGCCCATTTGAGCCCGGGCAGCGCCTTGCCGCTCTCGATCACCGTCTGCAGGTCGGCGACGATCTGGCAGGGGTGCGAGGCATCGGTGAGGCCGTTGATCACCGGCACGCTGGCGTGGGCCGCCATCTCCTCCAGTTTGGCGTGATCGTCGGTGCGCACCATGATCGCGTCGCAGAAGCCCGAGAGCACGCGTGCGGTGTCGGCGATCGTCTCACCGCGGCCAAGCTGGCTGGTGGTGCCGTCGAGGATCAGCGCCGACCCGCCGAGCTGGCGCATCGCCATGTCGAAGCTGACGCGCGTGCGGGTCGAGCTCTTCTCGAACACCATCGCCAGCACGCGGCCGGCGAGCGGGGCGTCGGTGTCCGGCTGCCCCTTCGGCCAGCCGGCGCGCGCGACTTTGCGATCGATCGCGTCCGCCAGGATGGCGGCGACACCGTCCGCGCCGGCGGAGGCAAGGTCGAGGAAATGGCGCATCTAAAGCTCCTCCCCGGCACGGGGAGGGGGACCGCCGCCGAAGGCGGTGGTGGAGGGGGCCCTCCACCACCGGTCCGCCCGTGGCCGGGCCCCCTCCACCATTCGTCTGCGACGAATGGTCCCCCTCCCCGTACCGGGGAGGATCTTGAGGGAGTTAGTCATCGCTGGCCGGCGCATAGGTCCGCGCCCCTTCGCTCAGCTTCTGAACGCACTCGGCGATATGGCTCTCGTCGATGATCAGCGGCGGCAGCACGCGGAACACATTCTCGCCTGCCGCCACCGTCAGCAGCCCGTGGTTGTCGCGCAGATGCGCCACGAACTCGCGGCTAACCGCCGGCTCCTTCATCTTGATGCCGAGCATCAGACCCTTGCCGCGGATTTCCTCGAACAGATGATCGTGGTTGGGGATCAGCTGCTCGAACGCGGCGCGCAGGCGCTCGCCCATGCGGGTGACATGCTCGAAGAAGCCCGGCTCCAGCATCACGTCGAGGATCGCCTGCCCCGCCGCCATGCCCAGCGGATTGCCGCCATAGGTCGAGCCGTGGGTGCCGAACGTCATCCCCTTCGCCGCCTCCTCGGTCGCCAGGCACGCGCCGAGCGGGAAGCCGCCGCCGATGCCCTTGGCCGCGGTCAGGATGTCGGGGGTGATGCCGTAATGCTCATAGGCCCACATCTTGCCGGTGCGGCCGTAGCCGCACTGGATCTCGTCGAGGATCAGCAGCAGGCCGTGCTCGTCCGCCGCCTTGCGCAAGCCCTGGATGAACTCGAGCGTGCCGGCGGTCATGCCGCCCTCGCCCTGCACCGTCTCGACCAGGAAGCCGGCGGTCTCGTCGTCGATCTTCGCCAGCGCGCCTTCGAGGTCGTTGAACGGAACGTAGTCGAAGCCCGGCAGCAGCGGCTCGAAGCCGTCGCGCATCTTCGCCTGATCGGTCGCTGAGATCGCACCGAGCGAGCGGCCGTGGAAGGCGTTCTTGAAAGTGATCAGCTTGTGCCGCTCAGGATTGCCGTTGGCATAGTGATAGCGGCGCGCGGTCTTGATCGCGCACTCGATCGCCTCGACCCCCGAGTTGGTGAAGAACACCGTATCGGCGAAGCTGTTGTCGACGATACGCTGCGCCAGCGCCTCCCCCTGCGGCGAGCCGTAGAGGTTGGAGACGTGCATCAGCGTCGCCGCCTGCTCCTGGATCGCCTTGGTGAGGTGCGGATGCCCGTGGCCGAGCGCGTTCACCGCGATCCCCGCGGCGAAGTCGAGATACCGCTCGCCTCGCTCGCCGATCAGGTAGCAGCCCTCGCCTCGCACCGGCCGCACCCCGCACCGGGGATAGACGGGCATGAGGGGAGTGATGGCCACCGCGGGTCTCCTTTGTCAAAAAGCAAAGGGCGGCCCAGCCGGACCGCCCGGAGCGCGCTTTTATCGGGGAGCGGGCCGGGGGGTCAACACCGCCGTCCGCGCTTGGGCTCAGCTCTTGATCTTCCACCCCTTGCGCAGCAGCGCGTAGCAGACGAGACCGAGCACGACGTCGAGCAGCAGCACCACGGCGCTGCCGACCCACAGCGGCGAATCGGAATGGCCGATGAAGCCGTAGCGGAAGCCCGAGATGATATAGAAGAACGGGTTGAGGTGGCTGACCAGCTGGAAGGCGGGCGCGAGCTTGTCGACCGAATAGAAGGTGCCCGACAGCAGGGTCAGCGGGCCGACCACGAAGTTGGTGACCGCCGCCGAATGGTCGAACTTCTCCGCCCAGATCGACGTCAGCACGCCGATCAGCGAGAGGAACAGCGCGCCGAGGAAGCCGAACCACAGCACCGCCAGCGGATGCGCCGGTATGACGTGCACGCCCGGCCACAGCATCATCGCCGCCCAGATGGCAGCCCCGACCATGAACGCGCGCGTCACCGCCCCGCCGACCAGCGCCGCCAGCAGCTCCAACGTGGAGAGCGGCGGCATCAGATAATCGACGATGGTCCCCTGGATCTTGCCGACCAGCAGCGAGAAGCTCGAATTGGCGAAGGCGTTGGTCAGCATCCCCATCACGATCAGCCCGGGCGCGACGAAATCGGCGAAGGGCACCTGGGCGCCGCCGACATGCACGGGGCTGCGCGCGCCGACCGCGACGGTGAAAACCGCGAGATACAGGAGGTTGGTGACCGAAGGCGCCCAGATCGTCTGGAGCTGGACCTTGAAGAAGCGGCGCACCTCCTTGATATAGAGGGCTCGAAGACCGCCCCAATTGACGTTCCGGATGACGGGCACGCCAGGGGCGGGGATCAAGGGATTTTGCACGGGCTGGGGCTGGTCGGCCATCGTGGCGTCACCTATGCGCTGCCGCGGCTCCCCGCAACCCGGGGATGTGAAGAAGGACGGATATGAGCTGGAGCGAAGAGCGGATCGAGACGCTGAAGACGATGTGGGAAGCGGGCCAGACCGCGAGCCAGATCGCCGAGGCGCTGGGCGGGGTCAGCCGCAATGCGGTGATCGGCAAGGCGCATCGCCTGGGCCTGCAGCCGCGCCCGTCGCCGGTGAAGCCCAACGAGCCCGACGCGGCGCCAGCCCCGGTGAAGGCCGCACCTGCACCTGCGCCCGCGCCTGCCGCCGAGGCTCCGGCCGCTCCCGCCGCGCCGCGTGCGGCTGCACCGGAGCCGCGCCCTGCGCCCGACCAGCCGGTGCTGCGCTCGGTCGGCCCGGGCGGCTTCGTCCGCCAGAACCCTGGCGAGCAGGCCCCGCCGATCGCCCCCGCGCCGCCGCGCCGCCTGGTGCCGGCCAAGCCCAGCGAGGCGATCGCCGGCAAGACCACGCTGCTCGATCTCAACGACAAGATCTGCAAATGGCCGATCGGTCACCCCGGCGAGCCCGACTTCCACTTCTGCGGCGACAAGGTGAACCCCGGCTTCCCCTATTGCGTCGCGCATTGCGGCCATGCCTATCAGGCGCAACTGCCCCGCCGCGACCGCCGTCCGCCGCCGCCGCTGCCCTACGGCGGCCCGCGCGTGCGCTGAATCCCACGGACGTCCTTCTATCGTCACCCCGGACTTGTTCCGGGGTCCACCGGACGGCGAGCTCAAGTTTCGAGGTTCCAGCTGGAACCTCGGTGTCAGTCTTCGTGGAGACGTGGATGCCGGAACAAGTCCGGCATGACGGATTCGTGCAAGCTGATCGGGACGATCGAGTCTCGCCCTAGCTCAGCGATTCCCGCGCTTCGCGGAGCAATTTGGTCGCACTGCCCAGCCGGCGCCTGTCGAGCTTCGCCAGGAACTCGTCGGCCGTCGCGCGGCTGACCTTGTTGAGCGTGTCGAGCAGCGGCCTTGCGCTCTCGGTGAGGCGGATGCCCTTGGCGCGCCGATCATGGGCGACCGGCACCCGCTCGATCAGCCCCTGCGCCTCGAGCGCGTGGAGCTGGCGCACCAGCGTCGGTCCTTCGATCCCCACGATGTCGGCCAGCTCGCGCTGCGTCATCACCTCGGTCGACTGGTCGAGCCAGTAGAGCACCGTCGATCGTGCCAGCGTCATGCCGCAGGGTTTCAGCCGCTCATCCAGTTTGGCACGCCATCGACGACTGAGCAGTACGGATTCGCGGATGAACTCAAGCTCCGCGTGATCGGGAAGGTAAGCCATGGCGCACCTTGCCACGAAGTGCTTCAAAAGCAAGTTGTTGCCGGACAGCCCGCCGCGCCGATGAGTTCCGGATCGGAACGCGCGCGAAACCGGCACCATTTCGGCGCCTCCCCGGACCTGCGATCGAGAGCCGGTGATTGGATGCGGCGCCGTGGCACCGAAACGGAGCAATCCGAATATTCTCCGGCAAGGCGCGGCGGGGTTTGAATTGGGCCGTCCTCTAGCCGGCGAGCCATCTATGAGCATCTGCGGCCGCGCCGCGACCGATCCCGACGCCCCGCTGCCGATCGACCGTATGCTCCGCGCGGTCACGATCGGGTCGGCGCGGACAGCCCGACAATGGAGCGCGGGCGGCGTGCGGCTGGCGGCCGCCGACGACGCCGCGCTGGCAACCGCGCCGGGCGAGTGCGCCGCGCTGTTCGACGGACAGCTCCACAATGCGGCGGAGGTGATCGCGGCGCTCGGGCCGGGTGCGCCGGCGCGCAGCGGCCCCGCCGAGCTTGCGCTCGCCGCCTATCGGCGTTGGGGCGAGGACTTCGCCGATCACCTGATCGGGGACTATGCCTGCGCGGTCTGGGATGGGGAATCCCGCCGTTTGGTGCTCGCGACCGATCCCGGCGAGATGCGGCCGCTGTTCTACTGGATCGGCCCCGACGGCGAGCTGCGCTTCGCGAGCGAGATGGGCGCGCTATGGAGCGAGGGGGACGTACCCCGCAGCCTCGACGAGGACCGCGTCTGCGAATGGCTGACGCTGCTGCCGATGGAGAGTGGCCGCACGCTCTTTTCCGGCATTGCGCGCGTGACCGGCGGCAGCGCGGCGGTCTGGGAGGCGGGCAGGTCGCGCACCACCCGCTGGTGGCGGCCCGAACGGCTGCCGACATTGCGCCTTCGCGACGACGACTATCCTCGCGCCGTGCTGGCTTGTCTGGAGGAAGCGGTCGCCTGCCGCATCGCCGGCGACGAGCGTATCGGCAGCCATCTGAGCGGCGGGCTCGACAGCAGCGGAGTGACCGCGCTCGCCGCCCGGCGCCTGGCCGGCGAAGGACGCAGCCTGACCGCCTTCACGGCAGCGCCCGACCACAGCTTCATCGAGCGGCCCGGGCGTTTCGGCGACGAATGGGGTCATGCCGCCCGGGTCGCGGCGATGCACGCCAATATCGAGCACGTCCGCATCTCGAACACCGACACCCCGTTGGAGGAAGTGCTCGACCGCCGCACCCAGGTGCAGGACGTGCCATTGCTCAATCTCTCCAACACCGTCTGGGGCAGCGCGATCGACCGCGAAGCGCGCGATCGGCGGATCGGCGTGATGCTGATCGGGCAGATGGGCAACATGAGCTTCAGCTACGACGGCGGCGAACTGCTGGGCATGGAGATGCGCCGCGGCCGCATCGACCGGGTGGCGGCGACGCTGCTCGCGATCCGCCGAGCGCAGCATTGGCGCTGGGCGACGCTGGCGGGTGCGTTCGCCGATGCCGCATTCCCCGACCTCGCGCGGCGGCTGCGCAAGCTGGCCGGCAAAGGTCCGCCCGAGTTCTTCGATTGCTGCGCGATCAACCGCGATTTCCTGCGCGCGCGCGGCCGCGAGGGGGAGGTGCTGGCCTATGGCGGCGACCTCCGGCGCCTCAGCGGCGGCGACAGTCGGATGCTGCGCCTCGGCGTGCTCGCCCGTAGCAGCATCCGCGGCGATTTCGCGCGGACCAGCCGACGCCTTTATGGCGTCGATACGCGCGATCCGACGATCGACCGGCGCCTGTTCGAGCTGTGCCTCACCATTCCCGAGGAACAGTTCCTCCACCACGGCGTGCATCGCTCGGTGGCGCGCCGGGCGCTGCGCGGCATCATTCCCGATTTGCTGGTCGACGAATATCGCAAGGGCCTGCAGGCCGCCGACTGGGCGCATGGCTTCGAGGCGGCGCTGTCGGGGCTCAAGGTCGAGGTCGCGCGGCTGCGCGAGAGCCGGGGGTCGACGAAGTGGATCGACCTCGACCGCGTTCAGCGCATGCTGGACGCCTGGCCCGGTGCCGACGCGGCCGGGCGGCTGATGGCGACCGAATATACCACCGCCGTCAGCCGCGCGATCGCTACCGGCCGCTTCATCCGCAAGATCGAAGGAGGCAACGCCTGAGCCGGCGGCCGAGCCTCGCCGAACGCTGGCAGGCGCGCCGTCCCGACGAGCGGCGGGCGTTGATCGAGGCATGCCTGACGCTCGCCGCCGCCTCGTTGCTGGTGAAGTGCCTGCCGTTCCGCCGGATCGCCCGCCTCGCCGCGCGTCCGCCCGCCGGACTCGCGCCTGCCGATCGGATGCGAGCCGCCGATACCGTCGCCTGGGCGGTGCGCGCAGCGGCGAAGCGCGCCCGCTTCCGCGCGGTCTGCATCGAGCAGGGGTTGGCCGCACAATGGATGCTGCGCCGTCGCGGCATCGCGGCGACGATGCACTATGGCGTCGCACAGGATCCGGCACGCGGCCTTATCGCGCATGTCTGGGTGCGGATCGGCGACCATGACGTGATCGGCGGCGAGACCGCCGGCCGCTTCACGCCGCTCGCGCGTTTCCCCGATGCGCCGCCGCTGCCCGGTTGACTGCCGTCACACGTCCTGCGCCAGCCGGCCGTAGAGGTCAGGCCGGCGATCGCGGAAGAAGCCGAAGGCGGCGCGGTGGCGCTTGACGCGGTCGAGGTCGAGCGTCGCGGTGATCACGCCCTCCTCCTCGCGGCCCAGCTCGGCGAGGATGTCGCCGCGCTCGTCGGTGATGAAGCTGGTGCCGTAGAAGGTCTGCCCATGCTCGGTACCGACGCGGTTGGCGGCGACCACCGGCACCACGTTCGACACCGCGTGCCCCACCATCGCCCGGCGCCACAACCGCGCGGTGTCGAGACCGGGGTCGTGCGGCTCGCTGCCGATCGCGGTCGGATAGAACAGCACCTCGGCGCCCATCAGCATCATCGCGCGCGCGGTCTCGGGATACCATTGATCCCAGCACACGCCGACGCCCAGCGTCGCGCCCGGCCCGTCCCAAACCTTGAAGCCGGTGTTGCCGGGCCGGAAGTAGAATTTCTCCTCATAGCCGGGGCCGTCGGGGATGTGGCTCTTGCGATAGACGCCGGCGACCTTCCCGTCCGGGCCGATCATCGCGAGGCTGTTGTAGTAATGCGGCCCGTCCGCCTCGAAGAAGCTGGTCGGGATATGGATACGAAGCTCTGCGGCGAGCGCCTGCATCGCCTGGACCGCCTTGTGCTCGCCGACCGGCTTCGCGTTGGCGAACAGCCCCTCGTCCTCGACGCGGCAGAAATATTCGCCCTCGAACAGCTCGGGCGGCAACACCACCTGCGCGCCCTTCCCCGCCGCCTCGCGCACCATCGCGGAGACGCGCGCGACATTCGCGTCGATGTCGTCGGTGAAGGCGAGCTGGAGCGCGCCGACGGTGATCTCGGTCATCGGGTTCTCGGAATCTGTTGCGAAATGCAGTGGAAGCTGCCGCCGCCGGTCAAGATATGGTCGGCACGCAGCCCGACAACCTCGCGGTCCGGGAAAATCCGGTCGAACGCCGCCACCGCCACCTGGTCGTTGGGCTGGCCGTAGAGCGGCACCACGACGCTCGCATTGCCGATGTAGAAGTTCATGTAGCTCGCCGGGATGATCTCCTCCTCGCGGCTCAGCACCCGGCCGGGCGAGGGTACGCGGGCGACTTCGATATGGCCGAAGCGCTCGGCGGTCTCGGCGGCGGCCTGGTAGACGCGCCAGTTGGGGTCGTTCTCGAACGCTTCAGGAATCGCAAGCACGCCCGGCGCCACGAACCGGGCGAGATTGTCGACATGCCCGTCGGTATGGTCGTTGAGCAGCCCCTCGCCCAGCCACAGCACCGAGGTGACGCCGAGATCGCGCTTCAGCCGCTCCTCGACCTCGGCGCGGCTCATGCCGGGATTGCGGTTGCGGTTGAGCAGGCATTGCTCGGTCGTGACGATCAGGCCGGTGCCGTCGCCGTCGATTGCGCCGCCCTCTAGGATCCAGTCGCACGCCTCGGTCTCGATGCCGCGCTGCGCCGCGAGCCGCGCACCAATGTCCTCGTCGCCAGGCAGGTCGTATTTGCCGCCCCAGCCGTTGAAGCGGAAATCGCGCGCGGTGCCGTCGCCGGTGACGATCGCGGCAGTGTCGCGCAGCCAGATGTCGCCGAACGGCTCCATCACCACGCCGGCGAAGGGCGCGAGCCGCTCCGCCGTCTCGGCTGCCTCGATATTGGCGGCGACCAGGAGCACCTTCTCGCCGCGCCCGTCCGCGTGGACCGCGCGCGCGAACGCCGCGACCTCCGCCTGAGCCGGTTCGAGGTCGCGCTCCCACAGTTCGGGATGGCTGGGGAAACCGATCCATACCGCCTTGTGCGGCGCCCATTCGGGAGGAGGAGGACGGGTCATGCGCGCGCCCTTAGCGCCCGGCGCGGCTCTTGTCGCGGATCGCGCGGAACTCGTCGCCCGGTACCCAGTTCGGCCAGGCGGTCGAATTGCCCAGCTCCCGGCCGATTTGGTAGAACAGCGTCAGGTCCTGGACGACGCCCGACCAATCCCAATTGGGATCATATTCGTCCTTCGGACCATGGTAGCGGTTCTTGGTATAATCCTCGGCGGCCGCCTTCCCCGCCGCGACGCCGCCTTTCACGAGATCGTCGCCCGAATCGACGTAGAGCATCGGCACGCCATGCTTGGCGAAGCTGAAATGGTCGGAGCGGTAGTAATAGCCGTTCTGCGGCATCGGATCGGGATCGGCGCGGCGCCCCTGCGCGGCGAGCGCGCGGTTCAGATAGGCATCGAGCTCCGACTTGCCCTTGCCGATCACCACCACGTTCCGCGACGGCCCCGCGAGCGACAGCGCGTCCATGTTGATGCCGCCGACGGTCCGGTTCAGCGGATAGACCGGATGGTCGCCGTAATAAGCGGAACCGAGCAGCCCCGATTCCTCGGCCGTCACCGCCAGGAAGACCTGGCTGCGCGCCGTCGGCCCCGCCTTGGCGTTCGCCTCGGCCAGCGCGACCAGCGCCGCGGTGCCTGAGGCATTGTCGATCGCGCCGTTGCAGATGTCGTCGCCGTCCGGCGCCGCCTCGCAGCGGCCAAGATGATCCCAATGCGCGCTGTAGAGCAGATATTCGTTCGGCGCCTTGGTCCCCGGCAGGATGCCGATCACGTTCTTCGACGCATGTTTGCGCACGCCGACGTCGAAGCCGACCGACGCCTTCACGCCGGTGAGCGGCACCGCCTTGAAGCCCTTGGCCTTGGCGGCGGCGGCGAGCTTCGCGAAGTCCTGCCCGGCGCCGGCGAACAGCGTCTTCGCGGCGTCGAGCTGGATCCAGCCGATCGCGGCGCTCTGGTCCATATGGCCGTTGGCGGCATCGGCGACCTGCTGCGGCCCGGTCCAGCTCGACTGGACGACGTTCCAGCCATAGGCGGCCGGCACGGTATCATGGACGATGATCGCCGCCGCCGCGCCCTGCCGCGCCGCTTCCTCGAACTTGTAGGTCCAGCGGCCGTAATAGGTCATCGCGCGGCCGTTGAAGGGGCCCTCCAGCGTCGCGCTCTCGTAATCGGGATCGTTGACCAGGATGACGACGGTCTTTCCCTTGACGTCGACGCCGGCATAGTCGTTCCAGCCCTTCTCGGGCGCGTTGATGCCATAGCCGACGAAGACGACGTCGCTGTCCTTGACGTCGATGCGCGGCGCCACGCGATAGCTCGCCACCACCATACCCGGGCCGTAGCGCAGCGACTGCGGTGCGCCGGCGCCGGTGAAGACCAGCGGGCTCACGTTCTTCGCGGTGAGCTCGACCAGCGGCACATCCTGGAACCAGCTGCCGTTGTTGCCGGGCTTGAGTCCCGCCTTGGCGAAGCGGTCGGCGAGATAGGCGAGCGTCTTCTCCTCCCCGGGCGTGCCGGGGGCGCGGCCTTCGTAGGCGTCGGAGGAGAGGGTCCTCGTCACCTCCTTCAGCGTGTCGGTGGAGATGGGCGTGGTTTGGGCGAGCGCCGGGACGCTGGAAAGCGTCAGGCCGGCCATGATCAACAGGCGCATCTATGGTCTCTCGAGACGAACGAAATCATGTTGTGGCAGCGCGCCCGCACCGTCGCAAGCGCTTGCGGTCCTCCAGCGGAATGCTAGCCTAGCATAGGAACGAGTTGGGGGACTCAATGAGGAAATTGCTGGGATACGTCGCGATCGCCGTAGCGATGGCGACACCGGTCGCTGCGGTGCGCGCGGCGGACGATGTCGCGATCCGGTTCGGTGCACGCGACAATGTGCTGGACGTCAGCATCTCTCCGGACGGCAAGTCGCTAGTCATCCTGCAGCCGAACGGGGCGCGGGGCACGGTCGCGTCGGTGGTACGGCTCGACGGAAGCGGGCCGCCGGCGATGAAGGGCATCCTCTACGCGAGCGGGAACCCGGAACGGCTGACCTATTGCCGCTGGGCAACCAATGATCGGTTGGTCTGCGGCCTCTATATGATCGATACCGTGTACGGGAAGAAGCGGGCGGGCACGCGGCTCCTTTCCGTCAACAGCGACGGGAGCGACCAGAAAGCCTTGACGGCCCGCGGCAACGACCGCTCGCTCGGCATCGTGCTGGGCGGCGGCAACGTGATCGACTGGTTGGGGGACAACGAGGACGGCTCGGTTCTGATGGCGCGATGGTTCGTGCCGGAGGCAACGACCGGCCACATCATCAGCAGCGAGCGCGAAGGCTATGGCGTCGAGCGCGTCAATACCCGGACCCTCGCTCGCAGGATGGTGGAGGCGCCCAACAAGCTGGCGGTCGACTTTGTTACCGACGGCCATGGCAACGTGCGGGTGATGGGGATCGCGCCGCGCAACACGGTCGGCCAGTCGAAGAGCTTCGTGGAATATCGCTATCGCAAGAAGGGCAGCAGAGAATGGCTGCCGCTCGGCACGGTCACCTACTCCAATTATCACGCCACCGGCTTCGAGCCCTATGCGGTCGATCCCGATCTTGACGTTGTCTATGGGCTGGAGGCCGTCGGCGGCCGGACCGGGCTCTACAAGATCGCGCTCGACGGAAGCCTCAAGAAGGAGCTGGTGTTCGCAGCGCCCGGTGCCGACGTCGACGAGCTGCTGACGATCGGCCGTCACGATCGTGTCGTCGGCGCAAGATGGGTTACCGACAAGCGCAGGGCCGCAATGTTCGACCCCGAGCTCAGCCGATTCTCGGCGTCGCTGTCCAAGGCGCTGCCGGGCGCGCCGCTCGTCAATATCGTCGATGCCAGCGCGGACGAGCAGAAGCTGATCCTCTTCGCCGGCAGCGATACCGACCCGGGCCGCTTCTATCTTTATGACAAGGTAACCAAGCACCTGTCCGAAATCCTGCCGGTGCGGCCGCTGCTCGCGCAGGCCAAGCTCGCGGCGGTGAAGCCGATCAGCTATCCCGCCGGCGACGGCACGATGGTGCCCGCCTATCTGACGCTGCCGCCCGGGAGCGACGGAAAGAACCTTCCTGCGATCGTCCTACCGCATGGCGGCCCAACCTACCGAGACGAATGGAACTTCGACTGGCTGCCGCAATATTTCGCCAGCCGCGGCTACGCGGTGATCCAGCCCAATTATCGCGGATCGAGCGGCTATGGGATGGAATGGTTCCAGCAGAACGGCATCCGATCATGGCGCACCGCGATCGGTGATATCGACGATGCCGGGCGCTGGCTGGTGAAGTCGGGGATCGCCGATCCGTCGAAGTTGGCGATCGTCGGCTGGTCCTATGGCGGCTATGCCGCGCTGCAATCGGCGGTGGTCGATCCCAGCCTGTTCAAGGCGGTCGTCGCGATCGCGCCGGTCACCGATTTCGGTATCGTCCGCGAACAGGAGGAACGGGACGGCGGCGAGACGCCCGAAACGCTCGACGCGATCTTTGGAGACGCGGCCACCGCGCAGGAGGGTTCCCCGGCACGCCATGCCGATCGCTTCATCGCGCCGGTGCTGCTGTTCCACGGCGATGTCGATCAGAATGTCGCGATCGGCCAGTCGCGGCTGATGCAGGATCGCCTGAAGGATGTCGGCAAGAAGGTGGAGCTCGTCGAGTACAAGGGGCTCGATCACCAGCTCGACGATAACGCCGCGCGCGCGGACATGCTCGATCGCGCGGACAAGTTCCTGCGGGCATCGATGGGGATGTGAGATGCGAAAAGGGCGGCGCCTTGCGGTGCCGCCCTTTCGTTTGGTTCTGGAGAGCGCCGCGGCGAAGCCGCGTCGTCGGTCGGCGCTTTTGGTGCCGCCGGCCGTTCGCGCTGAGTGTTCGCTCGAATTTAGCTGGCGCTAAATTCTCGCATCAGCGCGAATAGAACTCGACCACCAGGTTCGGTTCCATCTTCACCGGATATGGCACCTCGTCGAGGGTCGGCACGCGGGTGAAGGTGACCTTGGCATTGCCGTCCGGGGCCACATAGTCGGGGATGTCGCGCTCGGCGAGGCCCTGCGCCTCCATCACCAGCGCCATCTCCTTGGCCTTGTCGCCCAGGGTGATCTCGTCGCCCGGCTTCACCTGGCGGCTGGCGATGTTGCACTTGACGCCGTTGACGCGGACGTGGCCATGGCTGACCAGCTGGCGCGCGGCGAAGATCGTCGGCGCGAACTTGGCGCGATAGACGATCATGTCGAGCCGGCGCTCGAGCAGGCCGATCAGGTTCTGGCCGGTGTCGCCCTTCATGCGGGCGGCCTCGACATAGGCCTTCTTGAACTGCTTCTCGGTGACGTCGCCGTAATAGCCCTTGAGCTTCTGCTTGGCGCGCAGCTGGATGCCGAAGTCCGACATCTTGCCCTTGCGGCGCTGGCCGTGCTGGCCGGGGCCGTATTCGCGCTTGTTGACCGGGCTCTTCGGGCGACCCCAGATGTTCTCGCCCATCCGGCGGTCGAGCTTGTACTTGGCGCTGTTGCGCTTCGACATCAGTAAATCCTTGCAATTGCTAACGACGTTCGTCCCGGTATGCCGCTCTGCTGATCCATGGAGGAAGGCAGGGCCACCGCTTCACCGGGATGCGGGGCCGATTGCGAAGGCGCGCGCCTAGCCGCGCTTTCCCGCCAAGTCAAGCTGGACAGACCTCGCGCCGCCCGCCATCAGCCGCGCCCATGACAGAGATCCTCGATCCCGAAGACTGCACGACGATGCTGGAGGTGCGCGCCGGCGTCGACGACGTCGACCGGCGGCTGATCGCGCTGCTGAGGCGCCGCTTCGGCTATATGGACGCCGCCGCGCGCATCAAGCCGGAGCGGAGCCATGTGCGCGACGAGGCGCGAAAGGCCCAGGTGATCGCCAACGCACGCGCCGCCGCTGAAGCGACCGGAATGCCGGCGGACGCGATCGCCGAGTTGTGGGACCGGCTGGTCGAGGCCTCGATTGCCTACGAATTCGAGAAGTTCGACGCTCGCTGACGATCAGCGCCTGGTTCCTGGCCGCGCTATTTCATATCCAGCCCCTGCAGGCCGGTCCGACGCCGCGCGAAGGATTCCTGCGCCCGCTCGGTCATTGCGTCCCATTCGGCCTGAGTATGGCATTCGCGGGCGAAGAAATAGGATCCGGTCACTTGCGTGCGCCGACAGATCTTCTTCTCCTTGGCCGGTTTTTCGGTTGCAGCTGCTGCCTGGTCCGGCGCAGGTGTGGAAGGTCCCTGACCTGGCGCTGCGGCGGGAAAAGCCATTGCTGCAACCAACACGAGCAAAGACATTATCGAATCCCCCGATAGATCCGGGCATGCTATGCCGTTTCCTACAAAAGAGAAGAGTTCCTGCCGAATGCCGCGATCGCCGAACCGCAAGAGCGGCTGACGAGGCGTCGATCATCTATGATTTCGCGATGTTCGGCCGGCGCTGAACGATTCCCGCTATCGGGTCGACATGCTGCGAAGGTCCTGCATGCGCTCGACGCTCGTGCGATTGGCGGCGTCGATCGCATCCCACTCGGCACGGGTGTGACAGACGCGCTTGCCACCCATGATGCTGCCGGTCGGAGGAGCCTCCCTCCGGCAGATCTTGCGGTCGGGATCGTCCTTCTTCTCAGTCGCGGGCGCAGGGCCCTGCGCTTGAGCAGTCAGTGGAACGGATGCGAGAGCGACAAGCGCAAGCAACCTCAACGGCATCATAAAGACCCCCACCTGGCCGATTCGCAATATTGTTAGCTTGCTCGCCGACGAAAATCATCGGTCAGATGCGCGGCCGCTTCTTCCCGTCGAGCGCCGACAACACGCCGCGCAGGGTCCGCAGCTCCTGGCTCGACCAGGCAGGCTTCGTCAGCAACGTACGCAGCGTCCGCTTGGTCGCGGGAACACGGTCGGGCGGGTAGAAATAGCCCGAGCGATCAAGCATCGCGTCGAGCTGTCCGATCAGGCCGTCGAGTTCCTCCTGCGGCGCCGGCGGATCGAGCTCGACCGCAGGCGGGCTCTCCAGGGCCGCACCCTTCGACCATTCATAGGCGACCAGGATCACTGCCTGCGCCAGGTTGAGCGAGCCGAACTCGGGGTTGATCGGCACCGTCACGATCGTGCGGGCGAGTGCGACATCATCGGTCTCGAGCCCCGACCGCTCGGGACCGAACAGGATCGCCGAGCGGCCCGCGTCACGGCGGATCTCGCGTGCGGCCTCTTCCGGCGTCACCACCGGCTTGGTCACGCCGCGCTTGCGCACCGTCGTCGCATAGACGTGCGCACAGTCGGCCACCGCTTCGGCGACGCTGTCGAACACGCGCGCGTCTGCGAGCACCACGTCGGCGCCGCTCGCGGCGGGGCCGGCGGCGGGATTGGGCCAGCCGTCGCGCGGGGCGACCAGGCGCATCTCGGTCAGCCCGAAGTTGAGCATCGCCCGCGCCGCCTTGCCGATGTTCTCACCAAGCTGCGGACGGACCAGGACGATGGCGGGCGGAAGTCGGTCGGCGCTCACCCCCGCCCCGCCTCGCTGACGTTGCCGGCGAACTCCTCGAAATCCTTGGCCTCGCGGAAGTCCTTGTAGACGCTGGCGAAGCGGATGTAGGCGACCGAATCGAGCGCCTTCAGCCCATCCATCACCAGCTCGCCGATGCGGCTCGCCGGGACCTCGCCATCGCCCTGGGTCTCGAGCTGGCGCTGGATGCCGGAAACGAGCTGCTCGATCTGCGCCGAATCGATGCCGCGCTTACGGCAGGCGACGGTGATCGATCGCACCAGCTTGTCGCGGTCGAACAGCTGGCGGCGTTCGTCGCTCTTGAGCACGGTGAGCTCGCGCAGCTGGATGCGCTCGAAGGTGGTGAAGCGCGCGCCGCACGCCTCGCACTGCCGCCGCCGCCGGATCGCCGCCCCGTCCTCGGTAGGGCGGCTGTCCTTCACCTGGCTGTTCTCATGGGCGCAGAACGGGCAGCGCATTTTATTGCTCCTCGCGGAGAAGCGGCACCAGCCCGCTCCCCCACCCGGCCACCCATCTAGGATAGCTTGCTTGGGTGGCCGGGTGGGGGAGCGGGCTGGTGCCGGACGCGCGCACGCGCATCACGCATCAGGATAGATGGGGAAGCGCTCGCACAGCGCGCGCACCCGTTCGCGGACATTGGCCTCGACCTGCGCGTCGCCAGCCTCGCCATTCTTCCTGAGACCGTCGAGCACGTCCGCCACCATGTTGCCGATCTCGCGGAACTCGGCGGGACCGAAGCCGCGGGTGGTGCCGGCGGGCGATCCGACGCGGATGCCGCTGGTCTTGACCGGCGGCAGCGGATCGTTGGGGATGCCGTTCTTGTTGCAGGTGATCGCGGCGCGCTCCAGCGCCTCGTCGGCATCCTTGCCGGTGACGCCGAGCGGGGTCAGGTCGACCAGCGCGAGATGCGTGTCGGTGCCGCCCGAGACGAGGTTGGCGCCGCGCTCGGCCAGCGTCGCGGCCAGCACCTTGGCATTCTCGACCACCGCCGCGGCATAGGTCTTGAACTCGGGCCGCAGCGCCTCGCCGAACGCGACCGCCTTGGCGGCGATGACGTGCATCAGCGGCCCGCCCTGGAGGCCCGGGAACACCGCCGAGTTGATCTTCTTGGCGATCGCCTCGTCATTGGTGAACACCGCGCCACCCCGGGGCCCGCGCAGCGTCTTGTGCGTGGTGGTGGTGACGACATGGGCGTGCCCGAACGGCGAGGGATGGACGCCGCCCGCGACGAGGCCCGCGAAGTGCGCCATGTCGACCATGAAATAGGCGCCGACCTCGTCCGCGATCGCGCGGAAGCGGGCGAAGTCGATGTGGCGCGGATAGGCCGAGCCGCCGGCGATGATCAGCGTCGGCCTGTGCTCCTTGGCCAGCCGCTCGACCTGGTCGAAGTCGATGAGGTGCGTGTCCGGCGTCACGCCGTACTGGACGGCGTTGAACCACTTGCCGCTCATCGCCGCGCGCGCGCCGTGGGTCAGGTGCCCGCCCGAATCGAGGCTGAGGCCCATGATCGTGTCGCCGGGCTTGGTCAGCGCCAGCATCACCGCGCCATTGGCCTGCGCGCCCGAGTGCGGCTGGACGTTGGCGAAGTCGCAGCCGAACAGCGCCTTGACGCGGTCGATCGCCAGCTGCTCGACCTCGTCCGAGGGGTGGCAGCCCTGGTAATAGCGTTTGCCGGGATAGCCCTCGGCGTACTTGTTGGTGAACACCGAGCCCTGCGCCTCGAGCACCGCCTTCGAGACGATGTTCTCGCTGGCGATCAGCTCGATCTGATGCTGCTCGCGGTCGAGCTCATGGGCGACGCCGGCGAACACCGCCGGATCGGCGTCGGCGAGGCCGCGGGTGAAGAAACCGTCGGGCTGGACGTCGCTGAAAAGGGCCTGGCTGCTCATCGGGCATCTCCGTCAAGGTCGGGGGCGCCGAGCTTCTCGACGCGGCGGGTGTGGCGGTCACCGAGGAAATCGGTGGAAAGGAAGGCGGTCACGCAGGCCTTGGCCATGTCGATGCCGGTCAGCCGCGCGCCGAGCGCGATCACGTTGGCATCGTTGTGCTGGCGGGCGAGCGCCGCCGAATAGGGTTCGGAAACCAAGGCGCAGCGGCAGGCGCGCTCGCGGTTGACCGCGATCGAGATACCGATGCCCGACCCGCACAGCGCGACGCCGCGCTCGGCCTGGCCCTCGGCGATCGCGCGCGCGAGCCGGTAGCCATAGTCGGGATAGTCGACGCTTTCCGTGCTCTGAGTGCCGAGGTCGAGCACATCGTGCCCTTCCCCGCTCAGCCATTCGGCCAACGTCTGCTTGAGGGCGAACGCGGCATGATCCGCGGCAATGGCGATGCGCATGAAGGCGGCGGTTGTCCTTTGCGAAGGAATGTGGCGCCCACCTAGTCCTTCGCGGGCGCGAAAGCCACCCCATCGTGCATCTGGCCGTCGTTTCGCGTCACGAAACTGACACCATGCTGGCCTAGCGCCAATGGAATCCGTAAGATACGGGCTTTCCAAGCGGAGCATCGAGTTCAGACATGGGGTTGTCAGCCAAGGCGCCGGGCAACCGCGCCGTCCGCGGGGCGGTTCACCGCCATGAGCATCTCTCGAAACAGGGGCTGCTCGAACGCGCCTTCACCTTCGCCTTCCGCGGCCTGGTCTACGCGCAGATCTGGGAGGATCCCGAGGTCGACATGGCGGCGCTGGCGATCCAGCCGGACAGCCATGTCGTCACCATCGCCAGCGGCGGCTGCAACGTCCTCTCCTATCTCACCGCCAACCCCAAGGCGATCACCGCCGTCGACCTCAACACCGCGCACATCGCGCTCAACAAGCTGAAGCTCGCCGCGGCGAAGCACCTGCCCGACTATCCGGCCTTCCACCGCTTCTTCGGCGAGGCCGATTCGAAGGAGAACATCCGGGCGTACATGCACCATGTCCGCCCCCATCTCGACGAGACGACGCGGCGCTATTGGGAAGGCCGCGAGCTGATCGGACGGCGACGCATCTCGGGCTTCGCGCGGGGCTTCTACAAACGCGGGCTGCTCGGCGGCTTCATCGGCCTCGCGCATCTGATGGCCAAGGCCTATGGCGTCGATCCCAGGGTGATGCTCGAGGCCCGCACGATCGACGAGCAGCGCGAGATCTTCCGCACCAAGTTCGCCCCCTTCTTCGACAAGAAGTTCGTGCGCTGGGTGATCGACCAGCCCGCCTCGCTGTTCGGGCTCGGCATCCCGCCGGCGCAATATGAGTCGCTCGCCTCCGACGATCCGGAGGGGATGCGCACCGTGCTCCGGCGGCGGCTGGAGAAACTCGCCTGCGATTTCGACCTCGCCGACAATTATTTCGCCTGGCAGGCGTTCGGCCGCGGCTACGGCAAGTCCCCCGAAGCGCCGCTGCCGCCCTATCTCAAGCCCGAGAATTATGCGGCGGTGGTCGAGCGCGTCGACCGCGTCGAGATCCGTCATGTCAACATGACCGAGCATCTCGGCACGCTCCCCGACCAGTCGCGCGACCGCTATATCCTGCTCGACGCGCAGGATTGGATGACGGACGCGCAGCTGACGGCACTGTGGGCCGAGATCACCCGCACCGCCCGGCCGGGCGCGCGCGCGCTGTTCCGCACCGCCGCCGCGCCGTCGCTGCTGCCGGGCCGCATCCCGCAGGAGCTTCTCGACCGCTGGGATTACCGCGCCGAGGAATCGCTCGACTACACGCGGCGCGACCGATCGGCGATCTACGGCGGCGTCCATCTCTACGTGCTCAAGTAGATGGCGGAGGGCGACGCGCGCGACCACGCGCGCCATATGGATGCGATCTATCGCAGCCAGCGGCACGTCTACGACCTCACCCGCAAATATTATCTGCTCGGCCGCGACCGGCTGATCCGCGAGCTGGCGCCGCCGCCCGGCGGCAGCGTGATCGAGGTCGGCTGCGGCACCGCGCGCAACCTGATCGCGGCGGCGCGGGCGTGGCCGGAGGCGCGCTTCTTCGGCTTCGACATCTCGGAGGCGATGCTGGAGACCGCGCGCACCTCGGTCCGCCGCGCGGGGCTGGACGGGCGGATCACGCTCGCGCAAGGCGATGCCACCAGCTTCGATCCCAAGGCGCTGTTCGGCTTCGACGCGCCCGACCGGGTGTTCATGAGCTACACGCTGTCGATGATTCCCGACTGGCGCGGCACGATCGCGCGCGGCGCCGAGGTGCTGGGACCGGGCGGACGACTCGCGATCATCGACTTCGGCCAGCAGGAGGGCCTGCCCGCCGCGTGGCGCCGGCTGCTGTTCGCCTGGCTCGCCAGGTTCGACGTGACGCCGCGCGCGGAGCTCGAATCGGCCGTCCGGACGGTCGCTGCCGACCGCGGCCTGGCTGCCGACTTCCGCCCGCTTTACCGCGGCTATGCGTGGAGCGCCGCGCTGTCGCGCGCCTGACGCAATTCGCTCGAAATGGTGGCCGTTATCCCGTAAGAAGCGTTGAGGCCAGAAGCCAACGGCCCAACGTGGATAGGACGGGATGTCTGGAGACCTGGGCGAGCCGAACCGTTCGCCGAAAGCGCAAGCGGCTCCGCTGCACGAAGCGAGTGAGGCCTATCGCCCCCGCCACGGCGGTCATGAGCCGCAGATCCCGCCCTTTCCGGTCGACGAAGCCAATCGCCTGATCGAGTTCGGCTCGCGCTGGGCCGGGCCGCTGGTCTTCGTCCTCGCGCTCGGCGGACTCGGCTGGTTCCTGATCGGCTGACCTGATCGGCGGGCCCGCGCGGCCGCCGTCCGGCTCCGGCCGGCTCTCGGCGAATCCCTCTCCAGGCACAGGTCGTCCCAAATCGGCGTAATCCGGCCGGGGTATGGCTTGCACCAAAACGGCGGCTGTGTCCTGCTGCGCCGCAGCACGGTTGCGCGCGGATTCACCATCGCGGGCGGCCGGGCGATCCCAAGGGGTCTGTTCGCGTCAATAACAATAGGTGTCGCATGTCAAAGATTGACCTAGCGATCCAAGGATATCCGAGTCGCCCTTCGATAGGGTCGGCTGCCCGGCGCAGCGCCAAGGTCTGGCTGTGCCTGATGCTGATCGGCGCCGATGCGCTCGCGCTGCTGGTCGGCTTCGCCATGGGCCTGCAGGTCGAGCAGCCGGGCAGCGTGTCCGGCCATGCCTGGTCCTCGCTCCTCGGCGGGATGGTCGTCTATGCCGGCGTCGCCTTCCAGAACCAGGCCTACAACCCCCGCTGCCTGACGAGTCCGACCAAGAGCTGCCGCGCGGCGCTGCTGTCGTTCGCCGCGACGGCGCTGATCTTCCTGCTGGCGGTGTTCTCGCTCAAGGTGACCGGCCGGCTGCCGCGGTTCGCGCTGTCGATCGGCGTGATCTCGACGGTCGTCGTGCTGATCAGCCAACGCCTCCTCATCTGCCACATCGTCCGCCGGACCTGCGGCGACAAGCTCGAGGCCGAGCTGGTGATCGTCGACGGTGGCACGGTGCCCGACGAATGCCTGGGCAGCGACATCATCGATGCCGGCACCATGGCGCTGCGCTCCGACCTCGACGACCCCTATATGTTGAACCGCCTGGGCACGATCCTGAGGCACTATGACCGGGTGGTGATCAGCTGCACGCCCGACCGCAAGGCCGAATGGGCGCAGGTGCTGAAGGGCGCCAACATCCTCGGCGAGATCATCGTGCCCGAGATGAGCGAGCTCGGCCCGCTCGCGGTCCACGACCTGGGCGGCACGCCGACGGTGGTGGTGTCGCGCGGGCCGCTCAACCTCGCCAACCGCGCCAAGAAGCGCGCGCTCGACATCGCGCTCACCGTGCCGGTGCTGATCGTGTTGTTGCCGGCGATGATCGCGGTGGCGATCCTGATCAAGCTCGACTCGCCCGGCCCCGTCTTCTTCCGCCAGGAGCGGATGGGCCGCGGCAACCGCATCTTCCACATCCTCAAGTTCCGCTCGATGCGCGTCGAGACCAGCGATTCGGACGGCACCCAGTCGACCCGGCGCGACGACGACCGCATCACCCGCGTCGGCCGCGTCATCCGCAAGACCAGCATCGACGAGCTGCCGCAGCTCATCAACGTGCTGCTCGGCGACATGAGCCTGGTCGGCCCGCGCCCCCATGCGCTCGGATCGAAGGCGGGGGACGAGCTGTTCTGGCGCGTCGACCGCCAATACTGGCATCGTCACGCGCTGAAGCCCGGCATCACCGGCCTTGCCCAGATCCGCGGCTTCCGCGGCGCGACCGAGCATCGCCACGATATCGTCAACCGGCTCAAGGCCGATCTCGAATATCTCCACGGCTGGAGCCTGCTGCGCGACGTCGGCATCCTGGCGCGCACGGCCCAGGTTCTCGTCCACCGCAACGCTTATTGATTTGACCGCCGCCGGCGGATCGGGCGGCCGGCGGCAAGAATGCGTTAATTATTTTCGTCCAGAGGCTACCGCGGCAACGAGGATCGGCGCGGTGGAGCATCTGACGAAGACGAGGGAAGCGACCCGGCTTCCGCATACGGGTCCGTGGACGATGCAGCCGTCCGCGTTCGACGCCGACGATTCCGCGCTGGAGCGGACGATCCAGGCGGTGTCCCGCTGGGCCGGCATCCTCGCTTTCGCAGGTGCGCTCGGGGCGATTCTCTTCTGGCTGATACGCTGATCTCTTCCGGGTGAATCGGCGGCCTGGCGCTCATCCTTTACGGCTGCTCCTGCCGGATTAACCAATAAGCCGTGCTGGCAGCGCGACCAGTTGCATTACGCCCGATGGGCAGGGCAGCCTTAACACTATAGCATGACCCGCATTGCTGCACTGCAATGAGGTCAAGAGCGCGTGCTTTGCTCTGGCGACAAGTATTTAGGTCGCAAATCTTTCGCAGTTGCGAAAGATAACGAAAGGACTCGGCCCTGTGTCGTTGCTGCGTTGCAGCAATCGGCGCTGCTCGCCGTCAGTCTGGCGTTCGGCGCCGGGCTGGCTTCGCCAGCCTATGCCCAGACCGATCCACAGGTTCAGGACACTATCCAGGCCAACGGCGCCAAGCCCGTCCCCAAACCGCCTCTGCAGATCGAGGCGTCGCTGGAGGCGGCCTATGACGACAACATCTATCGCGTCGACGATCGCACCACCGATCCGACCGACGATATCATCGTCACGCCCACCGTCCAGGTCACCTACGATCGCGACAACGGCATCCGCCGGCTGACGCTGCGCGGCCTCGCCGGCTACGACTGGTTCACCTCGAATGGCGGGCGCAGCAAGCCGCGGTTCGAGATCGAGGGGAGCGGCCGTTTCCTGGTCGCCGGCACCTGCGCGATCAGCCCGCTCGCCAATTATCGCCAGCAGCGCGCCGACTATGGCGACCTCAACTCCGCGACCGAGAACCTTCAGAAATTCTCGACGCTGGGGGTGTCCGCCGACTGCAAGCGGCCCGGCCTCTATCCGGTGGTCGCCTGGCAGCGCGACACGACGCGCAACGGCGATGGCTTCGAATATGCCGACCAGACCAGCAACCGCTATCGCGGCGGCATCGGCTACGATCGCCCGAGCCTGGGGTCGATCACCGCTTATTACGAGCACGTCACCGCCAATCGGCCGGGACTCGGGCTCGAGAACCGCAGCGACGCGGTCGGCGTGTCCTTCGAACGGTCGGTGTCGCCGCTGACCGAGATCAAGACCGACGTGCGCTACATGCACGTCGACAGCACTTCGGCCGCGGTGGGCGAATACAAGGGTCTCGCCTGGGACCTCAGCGTCGCCACCACCGCGATCCCGCGCGTCAAGATCACCGCGACCAACGAGCGGACGATCGTCAACGACAGCCTGATCGCGACCGGCTTCGCCATCCGCACCGCCTTCCGCCTGCAGGCCGACGTCAGCCTCAGCGAGCTGACCTCGATCGGCGCATACGGCGAGTTCGCGCGGCGCGACTTCCGCCAGGACGCGGCGATCCGCCCGTTCAGCTACACCCGCGACCAGGTCAAACAGTACGGCGTCGTCCTTCGCCGCAAGCTCAACGACCGCTTCTCGCTCGAGGGAGGAGTCTCCCGCTTCGACCGCGAAACCAACAGCGATGTTTCCAACTACGGCGCCACCCGCGTGACGCTCGGCATAACGATGAGGTCTTGAACGATGAGGATATTGTCCTGGTCGGAGGCCAAGCTCGTGCACTGCATGGCCTCCATCGCGATTCTGGCCGCTGCCGCGCCGGCAGCGGCGCAGACGCCCGCCCAGCCCCCGGCCGCTGAGGTCGCCCAGGCCCCTGCGCAGGCGACGCAGGCGGCGGCGCCCGCCGCCGCTGCCACCGCCCCGCCCGCGCCCGCGCCCGCCGCCGCGGCAGGCCCCGGCTACAAGCTCGGCCCCGACGACGAGCTCAAGATCAGCATCTACGGCCAGCCCGACCTGTCGGTCACCACCCGCGTCAAGGCGGACGGCACCGTGCGCCTGGCGATGCTCGGTTCGATCCCCGCGGCGGGCAAGACCACGGTGCAGCTCGCCGAGGCGATCTCGGCCGGCTACAGCCAGGGCGGCTACCTCAACAATCCGCAGGTCGCAGTCGAGGTCTCGCAGTTCGTCAGCAACTTCGTGACCGTGCTCGGCAACGTGCCGCAGGCGGGCAATTATCCGCTCGACCGATCCTACAGCGTCGCCGCGATGTTGGCGAAGGCGGGCGGCGCCAACGCCACCGGCGCCAATGCGGTCATCCTGACCCCGGCGGACGGCAGCGGCCCGGTGCGCATCTCGCTCGCCGACATGAGCGCGGGTGCCGGCCGTACGCTGAAGCCCGGCGACATCCTATTCGTGCCGCCGGCGGAGAAGGTCTACGTCTACGGCCAGGTCCAGCAGGCCGGCGCGTTCAACTACGTGCCCGGCCAGACCTTCCGACAGGCGCTGGCATTGGCCGGCGGCCCGACTCTCGCGGGCTCGACCCGCCGCATCAAGGTGCGCCGCGCCGGGAAGGAGATCGAGGACATCAGCCTCGACGACCCGGTGCAGCCAGAGGACGTCCTGATCATTCGCGAAAAGCTGTTCTGACGACGTTCCGGCGCCGCACCCGGCGCTGATTTGGAGATGCGAGCATGAGCTGGAGCAAGCGATTGCAACGGTGGCTTCGGGCATTGGCGGGCGGCGCGGACAGCGGCCGCCGCATCCCCGAGGCCGTCGATTTTCCCCCGCTGCCGCTGCCGGAGGCGCCCGAGCCCCGGCTGTCGATGGCGACCGAGCCGGCGGCGCCGAAGATCGCCTACCGCCGCAATGCGGTATTCACGGCGTTCAACACGGCGGTGCCGGTCACCGACCGCCACGGCCTCGCCGGCCGGCAGCGCGAGCTGGCGCGGCTGGTCGACGCGGTCGTCAACCAGCACAAGCACGCGCTGATCTTCGGCGCGCGCGGGTCGGGCAAGACGTCGCTGGCGCGCGTGTTCGGCGACCTCGCCGACGAGGCCGGCTGCGTCGCGCTCTACGGTTCGGCCAACGCCGATGCCGACGTCGACGCGCTGTTCCGCCCCTTCCTCGCCGAGCTGCCGCTGCGCGGGAATGCCGCCACCCAGGCGCCGCTCGACGTGCAGCAGCTCGGCAATCTGTTCGTCCAGAACCTGTCGCAGCGCGCGGTGCTGATCATCGACGAGTTCGATCGCGTCTCGTCGGAGCGCACCAAGCAGGACGTCGCCGCGCTGCTCAAGCTGCTCTCCGACATCCAGGCGCCGGTGCAGGTCGTGCTGGTCGGCATCGCCGCCAACGTCGACGGGCTGATCGCCGCGCATCCGTCGCTGCGCCGCCATCTCTATGCCCAGCCGACCCCGCCGATCGAGCGTGACGATCTCGCCGCGCTGCTCGAGCTGTGCGCCAAGCAGGCGGGGATCGCCTTCGAGGAGCAGGCGACGCAGACGATCGCCTCCGCCGCGATCGGCTCGCCCTATCACGCCCGGCTGTTCGGGATGCACGCGGCGCTGATCGCCGAGGCGGCCGACCATGAGGTGGTCACGCTCGCCGACGCGCGCCGCGGCCTCACCGATGCGGTCGCCGAATGGAGCGAGCTCACCCCCGGCCCGCACGCGCTGTTCGAGCGCGCGTTGGCCGAGGCAGGCCCGCTGCGCGGCGTGGTCGCGCTCGCCGGCGTACTGGCGGCGCACTCGCCCGCGCTCACGTTCGAGCGGATGACCGCGGCTGCCGCCGACCTGTTCGGCGATCAGCTGAGCCGGCCGGAGTCGATTGACCGCGCAATCGGCCTGATCGGGCCGGCGCTGCGCGATACGCCGGTCACCGGCGAGTTCCAGTTCGAAGATTCGCTCGCGCCCCAATTCCTCGTGCTGATGGCGAACGGCACCGGTCGGATGACCGCCACGCCCGCTCATACGAGCGACAGCAACCGGGCGCGCGAGCTTCTGCAGGGAGTGGCAGGGCTATGACCGTCAGGGCAGCCGATCTCGTCGAAGCGCTGAAGGCGCGGTGGAAGCTGGTCGCGGCGATCGCGCTCGCGGTGTTCCTGGTGGTCGCGGCCATCACCTTCGTGATGCCGCGGCAATATCTCGGCAGCTCGTCGCTGCTGCTCGATCTGTCGCAGACCGATCCGACCGACAATGAGCAGCAGCCGGGCGCCCGGGTCGAGGTCGATTCGATCCTGGCGACCCAGGTCGACCTCATCCGGAGTGCCAAGGTCACCAACGAGGTCGCGCAGCGCGCCGGCTTCGTCGATGCGACGCCCGCCGACCTGCCCCCCGACGCGCGGCTGCAGCAGGCCGCCGCGCGCGTGCGCGCCGGGCTCAACGTCACCACCGGGCGGCAGAGCAACGTGCTGCAGATCCAGTTCCTCGACCCCGATCCCGCGGTCGCCGCCCGCGTCGCCAATCTCGCCGCCCGGATCTACATGCGCGAGCAGGTCGGCCTGCGCGCCGCCGCGGCCAAGGGTCTCGCCGAATGGTTCGAGGCGCGCACTGCCGACGTGCGCCGCCGCTACGAGCTGGCGCAGAAGCGGCTCTCCGACTTCCAGCGCGCGCACGACATCATCGGCGTCAACCGCATGGATCTGGAGGCGGAGAAGCTCAAGAACCTCTCCGCCTACCTCACCCAGGCCCAGGCCGACGCCGCCCAGGCCCACTCCAAGTCCGGATCGGGCGGCGTGTCCGACGTCCAGACCGCGCTGGTCGTGCAGAACATCGAGGAGGCGGTCGCCACCTCCTCGGCGAAGGTCGCCCAGCTCGCCAAGACATTGGGTCCCAACCATCCGCAGATGGTCGCCGCCAAGGCCGAGCTCGCCGAGCTGCAGCAGCGTCTCAGCGCCGCCCGCGCCAACCAGGCGACGGCGATGACCGCGAACAGCTCCGCCGCCAGCCGGCGCGAGGCCGAGCTGCGCGCGGAGATGGCGGCACAGGAGGATCGCATGATCCGCATGTCGGGCGTGCAGGACCAGCTGATGGTCATGCAGCGCGACGTCGAGGCGGCGCGCCAGACCTACGACACCGTCCGCCAGCGCTTCAACGAGGCGGCGCTCAAGAGCCAGATCTCGCAGCCCAACGCGACCATGCTCGACGAGGCGACAGTGCCGCTGCTCCCGGCGCGGCCGAACATACCGTTGTTCCTGATCGCGGGCCTCGCGCTCGGGATGCTCGCCGGCGTCGCCGCGATCGTGCTGAGCGAGATCCTGCGCCCACGCGTCCGCACCGCGGGCGGCCTCGCCGCCGCGACCGAGGTCGAGGTCATCACCGATCTCTCCCCCAAGGCCAGCTCGCCCGAGGGCTGGTTCGTTCCCCGACAGGAGGCTGCATGAGACTGCGTTCCACCGCGGGCGCCAGCCCGCTGATCACCGAAAAGGCGCCCCCGCCCCCCGCGACCGGGGACGAAGCCGCCGGCTCCGCCATCCTGCCGCTGCTGGAGCATGGCGACACGCGCGTCGATCCGCTGCTCACCGCCGCCTTCGATCCCGGCGATCCCTATGTCGCCAAGGTCCGCAAGGTGCGCGCGAAGCTGCTCGCCACCGCGCGCGAATCGGGCGGGATCGACGGCCGGCTGAAGCTTGCGCTGCTCTCGCTCCAGGGCGGCGACGAAGCGCCGATCCTCACCGCCAACCTCGCCACGGTGATGGCGCAGATGGACGGGCCGACCATGCTGGTCGACGCCGATATCGAGCGACCTTCGCTCGACCGGCTGCTGAGGCTCCCCAATCAGATCGGCCTCGCCGAGCAGCTCGCCGGCATGGCGCTGCGGCTGCCGCTGATGCCGACCGCGATCGAGCGGCTGTGGCTGATGTCGGCCGGCCAGGCGGCGAGCGGCAACGCCACATTGGTCGAGCGCGGCGCCTTCGCCGAGGTGGCGGACCGCTGGAACCTGCCCGCGGCCAACCTGCTCGTCTATCTCGCCGAGCGGCCGCGCGGCACGACCGCGTTCGGCAACATCCTCGAGAAGTTCGACGCGGTGGTGCTCGTCGCCCGGCGCGGGGTGACGCCGCTGTCGGAGATCCGGCGCGCGATCGACGACCTCGACCGCCACCGCGTGCCGATCGCCGGCTCGGTGATGAGCTGATCGCCTTTCACGTTCACGGCAAGAGGGAGTGGGCCCGATGCAGGGATATGCGACGCCGCTCGACTGGGCTCGCCACGGGGGTGGCGAGACCGGCGGAGATCAACACGAGACGGTCAACATCGGCGGCGTGCCGGTGTCGACGCTGTCGCTCCAGGCGCTGATCGACCGGATGCTGCGGGAGGCGCCGCGCCGCATCGGCGCAGGGATGCCGCCGCTGCTGGTGTTCGACTGCAACGGCCACGGTCTGTCGCTCAACGACAGCGACCCCGCCTTTCGCGCCGATCTCGCCAAGGCTGACCTCATCCATGCCGACGGGCAGGTGATCGTCGCCGCCTCGCGCTGGTTCGCGCCGGCGCCGATCGCCGACCGGTCGAGCACCACCGACATGTTCATCGACAGCCTGCCCGGTGCCGCCGCCCATAAGGTCCGCTACTTCCTGCTCGGCGGCACCGAGGAGGTGAATGCCGCCTGCGCCGAGCGCATCACCGCGATGACCCCGGGGCTCGAGCTCGCCGGCCGCCGCAACGGCTACTGGAAGCCCGAGGAAGAAGCCGACGTGATCGAGGCGATCAACGAGGCCGCGCCCGACGTGCTGTGGGTCGGCACCGGCAAGCCGCGCGAGCAGGCGTTCTGCGTGCGCAACAAGAAGCGCCTGCGCGCCGGCTGGGTCGTCACCTGCGGCGGCCTGTTCAACTACATCACCGGCGACTATCCGCGCGCGCCGCAGTGGATGCAGGACGCGGGGCTCGAATGGCTCCATCGCATGGCGACCAACCCGCGCCACCTCGCCTGGCGCTATCTCACCACCAATCCCCATGCGCTGTGGCTGATCTGGAAACATCGCCATGGCTGAGGCCCAGGCCATCGCCAGCCCCCCGACCAAGACGCCGCTGCGCGCGACGCTGGCGCGGTTCGGGCTGGCGAGCATGTCCTCGGCCTTCGTCTCGGCGAGCCATCTGCTCGTCCAGCTCGTCTCGGTGCGCCGGCTGTCGGCGACCGAGGTGGGCACGCTCGCGTTCCTGCTGGTGATCATCCAGCTCGGCTACGGCCTCTCCAACGCGCTGGTCTCGACACCCTATGCGATCGCGGTCAACCAGCGGTCGGAGGAGGAAGGCGATCATGGCTTCTTCTTCCCGCTCAACCTGCTGCTGTCGCTGGCGCAGGGGCTGATCTGCGCCGGCATCGGCTGGGTGATGGCGGGGCCACTCGCCGCCGCCGCGTTCGGGGCGGCGGGCGTCGTCTCGCTGTTGCGCTGGTTCGGCCGCGCCACCTCCTATGCCCATCACCGGCCGGCGACCGCCGCCTTCTCCGACTTCGTCTATGCCGGGCTGGTCACCGCCGGCGTCGCCGGGACGCTCGCCTTCGGTCCGCGGCTCGAGCTGTTCGGCGCGGTGCTGGCGACCGCCGGCCTCGTCGGGCTGGCGCCGTTCGGCCTCCGCTTCCTCGCCCGGCACCGCCCGCTCGGCCTCGTCCGCGCCTTCGGTGACTATCGCGAGGTCTGGAAACGCCAGTCGGCCTGGACGCTGATCGGCGTGATCACCACCGAGGCGACCTCCAACGCCCACAGCTATGCGGTGACGGCGCTCGCCGGCCCGGCCGCCTTCGCGCCGATCGCGGTGGGCGCGCTGTTCTTCCGCCCGGTCAACGTCTGCATCACCGCGCTCACCCAGCTCGAACGGCCGCGCATGGCGCGCGCGGTCGCGCATGGCGACGAGCGGGCGGCGCGGCGCTCCTCGCAGGCCTTCACGGCCGCGCTCGCGCTGGTGTGGCTCGCCACCTCGATCACCGCCGCGGTGATCCTGTGGTTCTTCCCGCACATCCTGATCCGCCCGACGCTGTCGGTGACGACGGTGACGATCGCCGCCGCGCTCTCCTCGCTGCTGACGCTGGTGCAGTGCCTGCAATCGCCGATGAGCGTGCTGACCCAGGCGCGCGGCGCCTTCCGTCCGCTGGCGGCGACCAGCGTGCGCAGCTGCCTGGTCGGCATCGCCGCCGTGCTGGCGCTGACCTTCACCGTGCCGCCGGTCTACACCGTCGCGGGCGTGGTGCTGTCGCAGCTGGTGATGATGCTCGGCATCCTCCGGCTCGAGCGTCGCCTGCGCCCCGCCGCGGCGGAGGCAGCACGATGAGCCTGCGCGCGACCTGGTATCGTCGCTCGACGGCGAACACGGCGCCTACGTCGCGGATCGCGCGCTCCGCCGCCGCGGCGAACGCGGCCGGCGAAGGCGTGACGCTGCCGATCGCGCAGGTCGTCTATTTCGTCTTCCTGATGCTGATCTTCATTGGCCAGCAGCCATTCTCGCCGCGCACGCAGGAGCAGCTGGTGGCGGCCGCCAACAACAGCGACGGGTCCGACGGGTTCAAGCAGGCCTTCTTCATCGGCTTCGCGCTGCTGCTCACCGGCATCGAGCTGTTCCGGCGGCACGAGGTCAAATACCGCTTCACCTTCTGGCCGCTGGTGGTGATGCTCGCCTGGTTCCTGCTGTCGTGCACCTGGGGCGTCGATCCGTTCGTCTCGTTCAAGCGCGTGATGCAGCAGGTGATCGTGATCTACATCACCTTCCTGTCGCTGGCGCTGCTCGGGCCGCAGAAACTCTATGAAACGCTGCGCGCTGCGCTGATCACCTCGCTCATCATCTGCTGGATCTCGCTGCCGCTCACCCCCAACGCGGTCCATCCGCCGACCGAGAGCGACAAGGCGCTGGTCGGCGCATGGCGCGGCTTCTTCTTCCACAAGAACATCGCCGGCGCGGTGATGGCGCTCACCTTCGTGGTGTGCGCCCATGCCTTTTTCTCGACGCGCAAATGGTACTACGCGGTGCTGAGCGTGCTGGCGCTGGTGTTCGTGATCGGCACCAAGAGCAAGACCTCGACCGCGTTGTGCTTCGTCATCCTGCTGGTGAGCTCGGTCTATCGCCTGCTCAGCGGTTCGATCTCGAAACGCGCGGTGCTGCTGCTGCTGGTCGGCGCCGGGGGAGTCGCCTTCCTCTGCCTGTACATCGCTTTCCAGCCGACGATCGAGCGGCTGTTCGCGGATCCCACCTCCTTCACAGGTCGCGTGTCGATCTGGAAAGTCGATTTCGACTATCTTGCCGACCACCCCTATTTGGGCGCCGGTTTCGGCGGCTTCTGGCAGGTGGGTGAGCTTTCCCCCTCGCGCCAATACATCAACCAGCAGTTCCACCTGTTCACCGCGCATTCGCACAACGGCTACCTCGAGATCCTGGTCACCACCGGCCCGATCGGCCTGATCCTGCTGCTGCTCTCGTTCGTGGTGATGCCGGCCTATTGGTTCCTGACCGGCGCCACGCGCAACAACGTGCTGCTGCTGTCGTCGGCCTTCGGGATCTGGAGCTTCGTGCTCTACCAGAACCTGCTCGAGACCTCCTTCTTCGACAAGGACCGGCAGGTCTGGATCATCTTCCTGTCGGCGATCGCGGTCGCCCACGCCTCGTTCAAGTCGGTCGAGCGCCCCCGTTGGCGCCGCCATTCCCGCCTCGCCCACTCTCTCGCCGGAGCCGCCGCATGACAGAAGTCGCCATCTGCGTCGCCACCCGCAAGCGCCCGCAGGGCCTGACGCGCACGCTCCGCTCGCTGGTTGGACTGGAGACTGCTCGCGAGGTCGCCGTGGTGGTTGCCGACAACGATGGGGAGGGCCGCGACGGCATCGCCGCAGCCGAGACCCTGCGGGCGGAAGGCTATCGTTGGCCGCTTCATCTGCTGACGGTGGCCGAGCCCGGCATTCCCCAGGCACGCAATGCGCTGGTGGCGAAGGCGCTCGCGCTGCCTGGTATCCGCTTCGTCGCGATGCTCGACGACGACGAGGCGGCCGAGCCTGGCTGGCTCGAGGCGTTGCTCGCCTGCCAGGCGGCGACCGGCGCCGACGTGGTCGGCGGCTTGGTGCTGCGCGAGTTCGAAGGCGATGCGCCGCACTGGGCGAAGCAGCATCCGCTGCTCCGGCCCAAGTCGTGCGGCGCCACAGGCCCAGTGCCGCTGATCGACAGCACCGGCAATGTCATCATCGCCGCCGACGCGCTGCGGGCGATCGGCGAGCGGCCGTTCGACGAGCAGATGGCGCTGACCGGCGGATCGGACAAGCAGCTCTTCACCCGCATGCAGCGCGCCGGCGCGCGTTTCGCCTGGGCGGAGGAGGCACGCGTCGTCGAGCTGATCCCGGTGAGCCGCATCACCTCCGAATGGCTGCTGATGCGCGGCTACCGCGTCGGCATGACCGACATGCTGATCGAGATATTCCATTCGAGCCGGCTCAAAGCGGCCGCCACCGAGGCCCCGCGCATCGTCGGCGGCTTGGTGGTGGGCGGGCTCGGCGCCGTTCTCACGCTCGATCGCGGCAAGCGCATCGTCCGGCTCGGCAAAGTCTACCGCGCCGCCGGCAAGATCGCGGCGCTCACCGGCCATCGTTACGAGGAATACAGCAAGGTGCACGGCGCATGATGCACGACCCGATCCAGCCCACCTTTTCGGTGGTGATCCCGCTCTACAATCGCGCCGCCATCGTCGGGAAGACGATCCGGTCGGTGCTCGACCAGGATTATCAGGACTTCGAGATCATCGTCGTCGACGACGGGTCGAAGGACGATCCCGCCCCGGTGATCGCCGCGTTCGGCGACCCGCGCATCCGCTACATCCGGCAGGCCAATGCCGGCGGCGGCGCGGCGCGCAACCGCGGCATCGAGGAAGCGCGCGGGCGCTATGTCGCCTTCCTCGATTCGGACGACCAGTTCCTGCCGGGCAAGCTCTCGATCATGGCGGCCGCGCTGCCGCACGACGAGCTCACCGTGCTCTATTCGCAGATGAAGGTCGACCGCGGCGTCGACCGCTACTGGGTCCGCCCCGACCGCGGCATCCGCGAGGACGAGGACGTCGGCGAATATCTGTTCTGCGCCAACCAGTTCATGCAGACCTCGACGCTGGTGGTGCCCGCCGCCCTCGCCAAGCGGGTGCGCTTCGATCCCGCGCTCAAGAAGGGCCAGGACCTCGACTTCAGCGTCCGCCTCCAGGTCGAGGGCGCCCGCTTCCGCATGATCGAGCAGCCGCTGACGATCTGGCTCGACGCGACCGAGATGGGGCGCACATCCTACGTCCGCGGCTACGAGACCTCGCTCGACTGGCTCGACCGTTGCGGCCATCTCCTCACCAACCGCGCCCGCCACGGCTATCGCGCGACCGTGCTCGCCTATCACATGGCGCCGATCCGCCCGATCGCGACGATCCGCGAGCTGGTGCGGGGGCTGTTGTTCGGCGGGGTGCCGCCGCGCATCCTCGCCCGGCAGCTGCTGCGCTCCTACCTCCCGAAGTCCCTCTACCGCTCGCTCGTCAACCAGTTCGTCCACCGCTTCGGCCAGGCGGGCAAGTAATGGCGCGCGCCGTTCGCCCTCTGGGACCGGCCGAAGTGGAGGAGCCGCCGCTCTTCTCGGTGGTGGTGCCGACCTACAACCGCCGCGCGACCGTGATCGAGGCGGTGGAATCGGCGCTCGCCCAGACCGTCCGCGACATCGAGGTGATCGTCATCGACGACGGATCGAGCGACGGCACGCCCGAAACACTCGCGGCGATCCCCGATCCGCGCCTCCACGTCATCGTCCAGGACAATGCCGGCGCCTCCGCCGCGCGCAACCGCGGCATCACCGAGGCGCGCGGGCGCTACGTCGCCTTCCTCGATTCCGACGACCGGTTCCTGCCCGAGCATCTCGCCGACCTGCTGCCACTGCTGGCGCAGGGCGACGATATCGTCGCCTACAGCCGCGTGATCGTCGACCGCGGCTCGGGCCGCCGCTTCCTCAAGCCCTATCGCGAGATCCGCCTCGGCGAGAGCGTCGACCGTTACCTGATGTGCGAGCGCGGCTTCATCCAGACGAGCAGCCTCGCCCTCCCCCGCGGGCTCGCCCGGACGGTGCGCTACCGCGAGGACGTCCGCTTCGGCGACGACACCGACTTCGCCGTGCGCCTCTCGCTCCATGGCGCGCGCTTCCTGATGGCGCCGCGCGCAACCGTGCTGTGGGCCGACCGCCAGACCGACAACCGCCTGTCGCAGGTCCGCTCCAACATCGGCAACCTGACCTGGCTCAAGGACCTGCGCCCGCACATCTCGGCGCGCGCCTATTCGGCCTATATGGGCTGGCACGCCGCCAAGAGCATCTGGCCGACCAGCCGGCGCACGGCGCTGCGCTACTATCTGGGCGCGCTCCGCCACGGCGCGTTCCGCCCGCACGTCGCGGCGATCGTGCTCCTGCAGATCATCATCCCCGACGGCCTCTACCGCCGCACCGCCGACCGATGGATCGCCTTCCTCAGCCGGTTCAAGGGCTACCGCATATGAGGCGCCGCGTGTTCATCGCGGGCTTCGCCGCCGCGACGGCCATGCCGCTCGCCACCAGCGCGGTGCGGTCGGTGCCGCCGATGCCCGACACCGGCGGTCCGGGCTTGGACGCACGGGCACGGCGCAGCGGCCGGCGCTTCGGCTGCGCGATCAAGTCGAGCCAGCTCGCCAAGGATCCGCCCTTCGTCGCCGCGGTGCTGCGCGAGGCGGGGATGATCGTCCCCGAATATGAGCTCAAGCGGCACGTCACCCAGGCCAAGCCGGGCCGCTACGATTTCAGCGGCGCCGACAAACTGGCCGACTTCGCCGAGGAGCATGGCCTCGCGATGCGGGGGCATACGCTGGTCTGGTACACCTACAACCCGCCCTGGATCGACGCAGCGCTGGCGCAAGCCAAGGGGCCGGCGCGCGAGGCGCTGCTGACCGGCTACATCGACACCGCGATGCGCCGCTACGCCGGGCGGATCGGCGAATGGGACGTGGTCAACGAGGCCGTAGAGCCCAAGGAGGGCCGCCCCGACGGGATGCGCGCCAAGAACCCGTGGGCGCAGGCGTTCGGCGAGCGCTATATCGACATCGCCTTCCACGCCGCGCGCGAGGCCGATCCCAAGGCTCGGCTGTTCCTCAACGATTTCGGGCTGGAGCATGATTCGCGCCGGTGCGCGGCGCGGCGCGATGCGACCCTCAAGCTGCTCGAGCGGCTGCTCTCGCGCGGCGTGCCCGTCGACGCGCTCGGCGTCCAGAGTCACCTCAAACCCTATCGCGAGGGCTTCTCCGAACGGGTCTTCGCCGATTTCTTGGCCGAGGTGCGCGGCATGGGACTCGGCATCGGGATCACCGAATTCGACATCGCCGACCGTCACGGCCCGGGCCGCCTCGACCTGCGCGACGCCGACGTCGCCGCCGTCGGCCGCGCCTTCCTCGACGTCGCGCTCGACAGCGGCGCGGCCGGGCCGGTGCTGAGTTGGGGCCTGTCCGACCGCTATTCCTGGCTGTCGACCTACCCCGAATATCGCTGGCCGGACGGACAATTCTCGCGCGGGCTGCCGCTCGACGCCGATCTCAACCGCAAGCGGCTGTGGGCGGCGATGGCGGCCGCATTCGACAAGGCGCCGACCCGCGCCGCACAATCAGGACAAGCACAGGGAATGCCCGCATGAGGATCGCGCCGCTGACAGGACTTCGCGGGATCGCGGCGGTGGCGGTGCTGCTCTACCATATCCCCCATCACGCCGCCTTCGCCGCCTTTGCGATGCCGCTGTTCTCGCGCGGCTATCTCTGCGTCGACCTGTTCTTCGTGCTGAGCGGCTTCGTCATCTCGCTCGGCTATTACGAACGCGTGGTGAGGCGGCCGGGATGGGCGAGCTACGGCGATTTCCTCGTCAACCGCATGGCGCGGGTGTGGCCGCTCCATTTCGTGGTGGCGCTGGTGTTCATCCTGCGCGTCCTGGTCAACGTCTCGGGTGAGCAGCCGGTCGCCCTCACCCCGGCCAATGTCGTCTCCAACCTGCTGATGGTGCAGAGCTGGGGCTGGGGCACGCAGGCGTTCGCCGGCAACAGCTGGTCGGTCAGCACCGAACTGGTCGCCTATCTCGCCTATCCGCTGATCGCGCTGATCGCCTTCTCGCGCCTGGCATGGCTGCAGGCGATCGGCTCGGTCGCGCTGCTGGTGCTGGTGGCGGCGCTCGGACACGGCTCGCGCGGGCCGCTCGACGTCAATGACGCCGATTCGATCCTGCCGGTGCTGCGCTGCGTCGCCGGCTTCTCGCTCGGCGTGCTCGCCTATCGCATTGCGCAGAAGCCATGGTGCGAGCGGCTGCTCGGCGGCGAGCGCGGGTTCGTCATCGCCTGCGCCGTGATCTTCCTCGCCTTCCTGATCCCCGGCGGCGACGTGATCGTCGCGATCAGCTTCCCGCTGCTGGTGATCGCCGGCTATTACGACGGCCGCCTCGCCCGCGCGACGCTGGCCAATCCGGTGTCGTTCCATCTGGGGCTGATCAGCTATTCGATCTACCTCTGGCACCCGCTGGTCCGCGACGTGTTCGCGCGCGGCATGGGGGTCGCGCACCGCCATGGCTTCGTCGGCTGGGACTGGGCGTTCCTGATCGCGACGCTGGTCGTGACCTGGCTCATCTGCTGGGCGAGCTACCTGCTGATCGAGGTGCCCGGCCACCGCGCCGTCAAGCGGCTGGAGCAGCGCCTGGTGCGCCCGCGCCCGGTGCTCCAGCAAGCCCCCGCCGAGTGACGATGGGCAGGCCGAGCACCGTCATCGCCGTCCCAACCTTCCGCCGGCCGGAGCGGCTGCGCCATCTGCTCGACACGCTGGCCCGCCTCAAGGGGATCGAGGATGCGATGCTGCTCGTCGCCGACAATGACGATGTGGGCCGCGAAGGGGTCGCGGTCGCCGGCGCGGCCGCGGCGAACGGCTTTCCCGCCCCGATTGCGATCATCACCGTACCCCAAGCGGGGCTGACGCACGTCCGCAACGCCATCGTCGAGCAGGCGCTGCGCTATCCCACGATGCGCCGGCTGGCGATGATCGACGACGACGAATGGCCCGGTCCCGAATGGCTCGCCCAGCTGATCCTGGTCCAGCGGAACACCGGCGCCGGCGTCGTCGCCGGGCCGGTCGAGCCGAGATTCGTCGAGGATGCCCCCGGCTGGGCGATGCAGACATTGGTGTTCCGCCCCGAGCAGCGCCGCGAGGGCCTGACCGACATGCTCTATGCCGCCAACAACCTGCTGGTCGAGCGGCGGGCGCTGGAGGCGATCGAACGGCCGTGGTTCGATCCCGCCTTCAACTTGAGCGGCGGCGAGGACATGGACTTCCTAACCCGCCTTCGCGCGGCAGGCGTCACCTTCGCCTGGGCGCCCGCGGCAGTGGTCTACGAATCGGTCGGCCCTGAGCGTGCCCGCAAGAGCTGGGTGCTCAGGCGCATGTGGCGGATCGGAATCACCGACATCATGGCCGCGCGCAAGCGCCATACCGGCGCGCTCGGGCGGCTCGCGCTCACCGCACGCTCGCTCGCCCTGCTGGGCCTGCGCACGCTCCTCCTGCCGACCATGGCCTGGCAGGTCGAGCGCCGGCTCGACATTGCCGGCCAATGGGTGAAATCGGCCGGGCGCCTCTACGCCTTGGCGGGCGGGAGCGACGCGATCTACGCCGCCGTCGCAGATGACAGGACTCAGCGCTCGCGCAGCTGAAGCCTGAACTTGCGCAGCAGGCGCGCCAGCTCGGCGCGCTCGCCCGGCTCCAGGCCCAGGATCGCCCGATCGGCCTGCGTGAAATGGGAGACGATCGCGTCCTCGACCAGGCGCAGACCTTCGCCGGTCAGCCGCGCCATCAGCAACCGGCGATCCGCGGCGTCGGGCTCGCGACCGATCAGCCCGCGCCGCTCCAGCCGGTTGAGGCACGCCGTCATCGCACCGGAGGTGAGCAGGACCGATTTCCGCAACGCGGTCGGACTCAGCTGATAGGGCGCGCCCGATCGCCGCAGCGTGGCGAGCACGTCGAGCTCGGTGTAGCTGAGGCCGTGATCCTGCAGATGCCTGCCGGCACGAGACTGCAGCAGCGCCCCCAGGTGCAACAGGCGCCCGACCACCGCCATCGCCGACGTGTCCAGCTCCGGCCGCTCGCGCGCCCAGTCGCGCAACAACTGGTCGACGATGTCCTCGTCCGGGTGAGGCGGCGTTGTCGGTTCGGGCATGACGTAATCTTCATATAAAGTATCTTGACATGAAGATGTATCTCCGGAAGCTTCCGATAGGCAAGCTGTTTCGGGGAGCGTCCATGCGATCGACGATGCGAATGCTGGCCTGGGCACTCGTCCCGCTCGCGGTCCAGGCGGCTCCGGCGCGTGCGGAGGCGCCAGCCGACCGCATCGTGATCGAGCCGCATACCGTCACCCTCCCGACCGGCGAGACGCTGTCGTACGAGATCGGCACCCTCTACGTGCCCGAGAACCGCAGCAAGCCGACGAGCCGCAGGATCGGCATCGGCTTCGCGCGCATCAGGGCGCCGCATCCGACCGGCGCGCCGCCGGTCTTCTGGCTTCCCGGCGGTCCGGGGCTGAGCGTGCTCGGTGCCTTCACCGATACCGACGAGGCGTCGCGCAGCCGCCTGCGCTCGTGGCTGACCTTCGGCGCCGTCGGCGACCTGGTGGTGGTCGAGCAGCGCGGCTACACCCGGCGCGGCGAGATGCTCGAGGAGACGGCCGACGCCGTTCCCCTCGACCGGCCGGCCTCCGTACGGGCCGACGCGCTGGCGATGCAGGCGCTGGCCCGGCGCGCGGTCGCGCACAATCCCGACAAGGACCTGTCGGGCTATACGATCGAGGCGTTCGCGACCGACGTCGACGATCTGCGGCGCGCGCTCGGCTATGACAAGGTCAGCCTGTTCGGCGGCAGCTTCGGCTCGCAATGGGCGCTGGCGGTGATCCGCTTCCACCCCGAGGGCGTGGCCCGGGCCGTGCTGTCGTCGGTCGAACCGCTGAACGGCGGGTTCGACATGCCGTCGCACGTGTTCGCCGCGCTTCAGCGGATCGCTTACGACGCCGACCGCGATCCGGGCCTGGCGCCCTGGCTGCCGAAGGGCGGGTTGATGGGGGCGATCCAGGCGCTGCATCGGCGCTTCGCCGCCGGGCCCGTGCGCGTGACCGTAAACGACGACCACGGCCGGCCGCAGACGGTCGTGCTCGGCGCCGAGGATCTGCAACTCGCGCTCCTATCCCACACCGACGACGCGGCGCATTGGCCCGCCTTCATTCTGTCGCTCTACCATGGCCATTACGACGACTGGGCGCGCGAGACGATCGACGACCGGCGCGCCGGCCCGGTGAAGCTGATCGGGCCGCTGGTCGACAGCAGCCTGGGGGCGACGCCCGATCGCGATTATCTGCTGCGGACCGACCCCGCCGTCGGCCTGATCGGCAGCTGGAACTACGAAGCGAACTTCGCCTCGGCCACCGACTGGCCGACGCCGGACATGGGCGACGCCGTCCGGCGACCGATCGTGACCCCGGTTCCGGTCGTCTTCGTGCATGGCGACTGGGACACCTCGACCCCGGTCGAGAACACGCTCGGCCTGCTGCCCTATTTCCCGGGCGGCCATGCGATCCTGGTGCATCGCGCCGGCCATGACGGCACCTTCTACCAGCTGCGCGAAAGCCCGGCGGCGAAGCAGGCCATCTATGATTTCCTGAGGACGGGAGCGACCGCGGCCCTGCCGACCGACGTGGCGCTGACCGTCCCCAGGTTCGACGTGCCGGGCTTTCCGCCGCCGCTCGCCGGCACCCCGCGCTGACGCGAGACGGTGCCGGCGAGACGGTGCCGGCGAGTCGGACCGCTTCCGCTCAGGACGATGACCAGGCGCGGAAGCCCTTGACTACCATGTCGCCCGAGCCGTCGTCGTAGGCGCTGGTCGTCTTCACCGCGACGTCCATGATCGGATACCAGCGGAAACCCTTGAACGGGTTGACGCTCTGATAGGTCTCCACCCCGTCGACGAACCAGGTGATATAGTCGGGCTGGATGTCGACCGCATAGCTGTGGAAGCCCTGCGAGAAGCCGGACAGCCCATAGGCCGCCTCCGCCTGAATCACCGAGCCGCGCTGGAACGTCCGCACGGCATTGGCGCCGCCGTGGATCGTCGACGCGATGTAGCGGTCGAAATCCCAATAGCTCTCGTAGCCGAAGCCTTCGAACACATCGATCTCGGGCGGCCAGCCCGAGGTGGAGATCAACCAGAACGCCGGCCAGGCACCGCGACGGCTCGGCATCTTCGCCACCCACTCGTATTGGCCGTAGCCGATCTGGGTCGACGGCGTGTTGTGGCCGCTCAGCACCACCGAGCCGTAATAGTAGCTCTTGCCGTTGTAGCTGATCGGCGACTTCAGCTTCTGCGTGTGCATCACCAGGCCGTTCCAGGTGTAGCGCAGCGGCGCCTCGATGTCCTTGTCCCGATAGACCCACCCATCGAGGTACAGGCCGGTCTCGCCATTGGCCGGCTGCGCGCGTCCGTTCGGGAGCTGGGTCGACCAGGCATCGTCATGGCCGGTGTCGGTCCACCACATCTTCGCCCTGGTCATCTCATATTGCAGCGTGCCGGTCGCCTTGAAGGTGCGCGGCGCACGGAAGCCGGTGGTCGCAGACGCCGTCGCCACGGCGGACGAGCTCGCGGTGACGCTCACCCAGGACGTACCCTGATTCGCGCCCCACGGCGCCTCACGTAGTTTCACCGCGAATTGCTGACCGGCGGTCGCCGACACGATCGGCACGCTGATGGTCTGACGCAGCGGATCGCCCGGCCGAAATACCACGACGGTGTCGACGGTGCGATAGTTGGTGCCGGCGACCGCCTTGGTCGTACCCGATCCGTTGACGGTGGTGACGCGCGCGATCACCGTGTTGGGCGTCGGCCGGTCGAGCGTGACGGGCACGTTCGCCACGCTTGCGCCCGGACGGAATACCGCGGATCCGAGCGAAAGGGTCGCCTTGGCCGGCAGGCTGGTGCCGTTCGCGAAATCGAAGGTCGCGAAGGCGTTGGTAGTCGACACGCTCGTCGCCGACAGCGTCGATGCCGCGGTCGGCGCCGAGGCGGTCGGCTCGGTGGTGGCAACCGGTGTCACCGGCTCGTTGATGACGACCAGACCTTCGGTCTTGGCCGCCGCAGTCGTGGTGGTCGAATCGCCGTCGCCGGCACATCCGGCGAGCGCGCAAAGAGAGAGAGTGCTCGCAAGCGAGCACAGGACGTAGCTTCGCATGTTAAATCCCCCGCTGCTGGCGGATCGGTCGAGTCCGCCCGCGAGGGATGTAACCGCTTACTGGTTAATATTTTACAATATTTTACAATTTTGCGATGAGTTGTTTCGTTACGGCCATCATCTGCGTAACGATATAATAGCAATGGCCGCGGTCATTCCGCGGCCACGCTGAGCTCCTCCGCGATCGGCTGCACCGCCCGGCCGATGCCGGTGTAGGTGAAGCCCGCGGCCGTCACCGCTTCCGGCCGATAGATGTTGCGCAGGTCGACGAGCACGTCGCCCGCCATCACGCCGCGCAGCTTCTGGAGGTCGAGCGCGCGGAACGCATCCCATTCGGTGACGATCACCAGCGCCACCGCATCCTTCGCCGCCTCATAGGGCGAGTTGGCGAACTCGGTGCCCGGCAGCAGCGGCCGCGCCGCCGCCATGCCCTCGGGATCGAAGGCGCAGACCTGCGCGCCGCCGTCCTCGAGCGCCTGGATGACCGCGAGGCTCGGCGCATCGCGCATGTCGTCGGTATTGGGCTTGAAGGTGAGTCCCAGCACCGCGACCTTGCGCCCGCGCACCGATCCGCCGCAGGCGGCGATCACCTTGCGCCCCATCGCGCGCTTGCGCGTGTCGTTGACCGCCACCGTCGCCTCGACCAGCCGGATCGGCGTGCCGGCGTCCTCGGCGGTCTTGACCAGCGCCAGCGTATCCTTGGGGAAGCACGAGCCGCCATAGCCCGGCCCGGCGTGGAGGAACTTGGACCCGATGCGGTTGTCGAGACCGATGCCGCGCGCCACCTGCTGCACATCGGCACCGACCTGCTCGCACAAATCGGCGACCTCGTTGATGAAGGTGATCTTCATCGCGAGGAAGGCGTTGGCGGCATATTTGATTAGCTCGCTCGTCCGCCGGCCGGTGAACAGGATCGGCGAATGGTTGAGGTAGAGCGGGCGATAGACTTCCTCCATCACCGGCCGCGCGCGATCGTCCTCGATGCCGATGACGATGCGGTCGGGACGCTTGAAGTCCTGGATCGCCGCGCCCTCGCGCAGGAACTCGGGGTTGGAGGCGACGGCGACCTCGGCATCGGGGTTGTGCTCGCGCAGGATGCGCTCGACCTCGTCGCCGGTGCCGACCGGCACGGTCGACTTGGTCACCACCACGGTGAAGCCGCGGAGCGACGGCGCCATCTCGGCGGCCGCGGCATAGACATAGGAGAGGTCGGCATGGCCGTCGCCGCGCCGCGACGGCGTGCCGACCGCGATGAACACTGCGTCCGCCTGCTCGACCGGCTCCGCCAGCTCGGTCGAGAAGGACAGGCGCCCCGCCGCGACGTTGCGCTCGACCAGCTCGTCGAGCCCGGGCTCATAGATCGGAATCTCGCCGCCCTTGAGCCGCGCGACCTTGCCCACGTCCTTGTCGACGCAGACGACCTGATGCCCGAAATCCGCCAGGCAGGCGCCCGACACCAGGCCGACGTAACCCGACCCGATCATCACGATCCGCATCGTGAATCTCCTCTAATATATGGTTTGAATTATGCCGCGCGACGCGGCTCGACCCGTGCTTCGAGCAATTCGTTCATGATCAGCTCGACATCGTCCGCCATCTCGTCGCGCGACAGCGCCATCGCCATGTTGGCGTGGAGAAAGCCGACCTTGTCCCCACAGTCATACCGCGTGCCGGCGAAGGTCAGGCCATGGAACGGCTGGTCGCCGATCATCCGCGCCATCGCGTCGGTGAGCTGGATCTCGCCGCCCGCGCCCTTCTCCTGGCCGGAGAGTATCCCCATCACCTCGGGCTGGAGGATGTAGCGGCCGATCACCGACAGGTTCGACGGCGCCGTGCCCGGAGCCGGCTTCTCGACCAGCCCCTTCACCTCGGTCAGCGGACCGTCGGCCGCGCCCGGCGTGATGATGCCGTAGCGGTGCGTATGCTCGTCAGGGACCACCTCGGCGCAGATCACGTTGCCGCCGACGCGGTTGTAGGCGTCGATCATCTGCTTGAGGCAGCCCGGTTTGCCGACCATGAAGTCGTCGGCGAGGAGGACGGCGAACGGCTCGTCGCCCACCACGTCGCGCGCGCACCACACCGCATGGCCGAGCCCCAACGGCTCCTGCTGGCGGACATAGGTGACCGCGCCCGGCCGGAGGCGCGTCGGCCCCAGGATGTCGAGCGACTTGCCGCGCCCGCTCATCGTCGTCTCGAGCTCGAAGGCGATGTCGAAGTGATCCTCGATCGCCGCCTTGCCGCGGCCGGTGACGAAGATCATCTGCTCGATCCCCGCCTCGATCGCTTCGTCGACGGCATATTGGATCAGCGGCCGATCGACGATCGGCAGCATTTCCTTGGGGATAGCCTTGGTTGCTGGAAGGAAGCGGGTGCCGAGGCCACCCACGGGGAACACAGCCTTACGAACCGGTTTTGCACTCATAACGGATACCTCCCGTCGCTGCGATGCAGCATAAATTCTACGTCATGACGTCGCAATTTCGGCTCGCCGTTCCGGTGGCACCGATGATCCGTATTTTCGCGAAAACAGACGCCGCGGGCGACTCAGCCCGTCGGATTAACCGACATGAGCAGCCAGTCGCGGAACGCGTGCATCGCCGGATCGGGGGCGCGGGTCTTGAGCCGCGTCAGCCAATAGCGGCCGGTCTCCACTTCCAGCGCGAACGGCCGCACCAGGTCGCCGCGGTCGAGCGCCGGCGCGAACATCGCCGGCGGCAACAGCGCGGCGCCGCTTCCCGCCATCGCCGCCGCGGCGGTCGTCACCGACGAATCGAACACCGGCCCATGCAGCGTGGGACAGGGCACGCCGGCCGCGTCGAACCAGCGCGACCATTCGTCGGGCCGGTAAGAACGCAGCAGCACCTCGCCCGCGAGATCCTCCACTCGCGCGATTCGCTCCGCCATCGCCGGCGCGCAGAGCGGCGTCAGCGGCGCGGCCAGCAACGGATCGGCCTCGACCCCGTGCCAGGCGCCGTCGCCGAAGCGAATCGCGTAATCGAGCCCCTCCCCCGCCAGATCGACGCGATTGTTGTTGGTCCGGATGCGCAGGTCGACGAAGGGGTGCGCGGCGTTGAACTCGGCGAGGCGCGGCAGCAGCCAGCCGGTCGCGAAGGTGCCGACCACCCCCACCGTCAGCACCTCACGCAGCCGCCCGCCGGCATAGCGGTCGAGCAGCGCCGAGATGCGGTCGAAGCTCTCGGCCAGCACCGGCACCAGCGCCGCCCCCTCATCGGTGAGCGCGAGTCCGCGCGGCAGGCGGTGGAACAGCTGCACGCCCAGCACGTCCTCCAGCCGGTTGACCTGGTGGCTGACCGCCGCCTGGCTGACGCAGAGCTCCAGTCCCGCACGGGTAAGACTCAAATGCCGCGCCGCCGCCTCGAAGGCGCGCAGGGCATTGAGCGGCAATTGAGAGCGATCCATTCACAGACCCCAATTTTTTGAGTGGCTCGGTCCAGTTATGATCGTTTGCGCGCCCGCCGGCCAGCCGACATCCTTGCGGCATCGACAAGGGAGGCGAAGACGATGGACCGGCGTGAGATGCTGTTGGGAATGGGTGGGCTTGCGGCGATCACGCTGATCGATGTTCGAGTGGGGCTGGCGCAGAAGACCGCCGATTTCGGCGGGCAATCCTTCGCCGAAGCGATCCGCCGGATCGAGGGTCGGACCGGCGGCCGGCTGGGCCTGGCGGTGCTCGACACCCACAGCGGCCGCCGTTTCGCCCATCGCGGTGACGAGCGTTTCGCGCTGTGCAGCACCTTCAAATTTCTTTTGAGCGGCGCGGTGCTCCACGCGGCCGACGCGGGGCGGCTCAAGATGAACCGGACGCTGACGGTGCGTCGCGCCGACATCCTCGGCAACTCGCCGGTGACGGAGCGGAACGTCGGCCGCGCGATGACGCTCGCCGAGCTCTGCCACGCGACGATGACCACCAGCGACAATGCCGCTGCCAACCTGCTGCTGCCGGTGATCGGCGGTCCGGCCGGTCTGACGCGCTTCGTGCGCGCGCTCGGCGACGATGTGACCAGGATCGACCGCTACGAACCGATCCTCAACGACGCGATTCCGGGCGACCCGCGCGACTCCACCAGCCCGCTGGCGATGCTGCGGTCGCTCCGCGCGCTGACGCTCGGCCGCGTGCTGACGCCCGCCTCGCGCCGCACGCTGACGGGTTGGATGCTGGCGAGCCGCACCGGCGCGACGCGCCTGCGCGCCGGCGTGCCCCGCGGCTGGCGCGTCGCCGACAAGACCGGCACGGGCCAGCGCGGCAGCAACAACGACATCGGCCTGCTGTTGCCGAACGGGCGGCCGCCGATCCTGGTGACGTCCTATCTCAGCGGCAGCACGGCGAGTTCCGACGCCCTCGCGGCCACCCACGCCGCGGTGGCGCGGGCGATCGCTTCGGCGGTGAATGGAAGCGCGATCGCCGCCTGAAATCCTTAATCCTCCTCCGCCAGGGGGAGGTGTCAGTCCCCGCGAAGGCGGGGACTGACGGAGGGGGAGGTCGGCGACAAACTATCGGCGTGCTTCCGCCCCCTCCGTCACGCTTCGCGTGCCACCTCCCCCTGGCGGGGGAGGATCGGAAAGAGCCTAAGCCGCCAGCCGCAACTCCAGCCGTCCCCAGATCTCGACCAGCGCATCGACCAGCTCGCGCATCATCGCGGTGTCATGCGTCGGTCCGGGGGTGAAGCGCAGCCGCTCGGTCCCCCGCGGCACGGTCGGATAGTTGATCGGTTGGACGTACACCCCATACTCGGCGAGCAGAATGTCGCTGATCCGCTTGGCCTTGACCGGATCGCCGACCATCAGCGGCACGATGTGCGTGACCGAGTTCATCACGGGCAGCCCCACCTCGGCCATCATCGCCTTCAGCTCCGCGGCGGCCGCCTGCTGCCCCTCGCGCTCGACGCTCGACTCCTTGAGGTGCCGCACGCTCGCCAGCGCGCCGGCGACCAGCACCGGCGACAGCGAGGTGGTGAAGATGAACCCCGGCGCGTAGCTTCTGATCACGTCGACGATCGTCTGGTCGGCGGCGATATAGCCGCCCATCACCCCGAACGCCTTGCCCAGCGTGCCCTCGATGATCGTCACCCGGTCGGCCACCGCATCGCGCTCCGAGATGCCGCCGCCGTGCGAGCCATACATGCCGACCGCATGGACCTCGTCGAGGTAGGTCAGCGCATTGTAGCGGTCGGCGAGGTCGCAGATCGCCGCGATCGGCGCGATGTCCCCGTCCATCGAATAGACGCTCTCGAACGCGATCAGCTTGGGCGTCTCGGGATCGTCGGCGGCGAGCAGTTCCTCGAGGTGCGCGAGGTCGTTGTGCCGCCACACCCGCTTCTCGCAGCCCGAGTTGCGGATGCCGGCGATCATCGAGGCGTGGTTCAATTCGTCCGAATAGATGATGCAGCCCGGCAGCACCTTGGCCAGCGTCGACAGCGTCGCCTCGTTCGAGACATAGCCCGAGGTGAACAGGAGCGCGCCTTCCTTGCCGTGCAGATCGGCGAGCTCGGCCTCGAGATCGATATGGTAATGCGTGTTGCCGCCGATGTTGCGCGTGCCGCCGGAGCCGGCGCCGACGTCGTGCAGCGCCTCCTCCATCGCCGCGATCACCTTGGGATGCTGGCCCATCGCGAGATAGTCGTTGGAGCACCACACGGTGATCGGCTTCGGCCCATTGTGTCCGGCGAAGCAGCGCGCGTTGGGGAACATGCCCTTGTTGCGCAGGATGTCGATGAACACACGGTAGCGCCCCTCGGCATGAAGCCGGTCGATCGCCTGCGTGAAGACCCGCGAATAATCGACCTTGCGGGCGCCCAGTTTCTCGTCGTTCATGGCCCGCCCCTCTACCGCAGCCGGCGCGCAGGGACCAGCGGACAATTTGCCCCAGGGCGCCCTGCTTCAGAACAATACCTTTCCCGCAGATTATGCTAGGTTATCCACATCGCGACAAACCGAGTCGAGTCGCGCGGCACGCCCCGCGACAAGCGAGTGGCTGTCTCTCTCCCTGATCGCGATGGGAGTGGTAGCATGACGAACGGATTGGACCTGGCCTATTACCGTCGCCGCGAGGCGCAGGAGCGCGCCGTGGCGGAGAGCTGCGGCGACATGATGACGCGCCGGCTGCATCTCGAACTTGCCGATCGCTATGCCCAGCTGGCCCGACTGATGGTCCCCAACGATCCGCCGGCCCCGTCAGCGGCGGCCTGACGCTTCATCCTCGAAACAACTTCGATCGTGCTCCTGCGAAGGCAGGAGCCATGGATCACGGGCGGATCGCTTGCGGCCCGGGCTCCTGCTTTCGCAGGAGCACCGAAGCGCCCCTAAAGCTCCGCCACCCTGCCGAGCCCGTAGCGCGCCAGCGCCGGCGCCAGGCTCCGCGCGCGATCGTCGAGCCGCGTGAACACCGCCAGCCCCTCGCCGGCGGTCTCGGGCCAATCCTGCCCCTCGGTCAGGTGCGCGATGCGGCGCGCGATTCCCGGCCCTCCGTCGACGAAACGCACCGGGCGCGGCGCGGCCGCCGTCAGCTCCTCCTCGACCAGCGGGAAATGGGTGCAGGCGTTGACGATCACGTCGATGCGCTCGCCGCCCGGCTGGCCGAACAAACCGTCCAGCACGCGCGCATAGGCGGCGGGATCGGTCGTCTCGCCCCTGAGCTTCGCCTCGGCCAGCTCGACCAGCTCGGCCGAACCGTGGCGCAGCACCAGGCAATCGGCGGCGAAGCGCGCCGCGAGATCGTCGACATAGGGCTGGCGCACCGTCGCGTCGGTGCCGAGCACGCCGATCGCCCGCGTCAGGCTCATCGCGGCGGCGGGCTTGATCGCGGGCACGGTGCCGACGATCGGCAGATCGAGCGCCGCGCGCACCGCCGCCAGCGCGATCGTCGAGGCGGTGTTGCACGCGATCACGATCAGCCGCGGGTCGTAGCGCTCGGCGAGCCGCCCGAGCAGCGCCGGCACCCGCGCCGCGATCTCGCTCTCGCTGCGCGTCCCATAGGGGAATCCCGCCGAATCCGCGACATAGACCAGCGGCGCGCGCGGCAGCAGCGCGCGGGTCGGCGCCAGCACGGAAAGCCCGCCCACGCCCGAATCGAAGAACAGCAGGGGACGGGTATCGCTCATCGCCGCGCCGCTTCGCGCAGCGTCGCCGCGCCGTCAAATATCAAATAGATGATCGGGATTATTGCGCCGCTGACGGGAGCCCCCTACCTTCGCCGCGGGAACAGGGGACAATGGCCGCGGAAATCGTCTGGATACCGCCGCTCGGCGCGCTGCTGCTCGGCTATCTGCTGGGCTCGATCCCGTTCGGCGTGGTGCTGACGCGACTCGCCGGAGCGGGCGACCTGCGCCAGATCGGCTCGGGCAACATCGGTGCGACCAACGTGCTGCGCACCGGCCGCAAGGGCCTCGCCGCGGCGACGCTGCTGCTCGATGCGCTGAAGGGTTTCGCCGCGGTCTGGATCGTCCACATGATCTGGCCGGGCGACGAGCTGCTCGCCGCGGCCGCCGCTTTCGTCGGCCATTGCTACCCCGTGTGGCTCGGCTTCAAGGGCGGCAAGGGCGTGGCGACGCTGATGGGCATCGTGCTCGCGCTCTACTGGCCATGCGGCCTCGTCTATGCGGCTGTATGGCTCGGGCTGCTCGCGGCGCTGCGCATCTCCTCGGTCGCCGGCATGGCGGCGGCGGTGAGCGCGCCGGTCAGCGCCGCGGTGTTCGGCCGCTTCGACGAGGTGTTCCTGCTGATCGCGCTGGCGCTGATCGTGCTGTGGAAACACCGCGACAACATCGACCGCCTGCTCTCCGGCACCGAGCCCAGGGTCGGCGGATCCAAGACCAAAACCGAGGCGCGTGGCTGAGGCGAGCGCGGCGGCAAGGCTGCGCCTGATCCGCACGCCCGGCGTCGGCCCGGTCACCTATCGCCAACTCGTCGCCCGCTTCGGCTCGGTCGAGGCGGCGATCGAGATGCTGCCGGCCCTCGCCCGCCGCGGCGGCGGCGAAGCGCCACGGCTGCCCGACGAGCGCACGATCGCCCGCGAGATGGCGGCGGTCGAGCGGCTCGGCGCCCGTTACTGGTTCGTCGACGACGATGATTACCCCCCGCTCCTCGCCGAGCTCGAGAACGCCCCGCCTGCGCTGATCGTCCGCGGCGAGCGGGCGCTGGCCGCCCGCACGGTGATCGCGATGGTCGGCGCACGCAACGCCTCCGCCGCCGCTTGCCGCTTCGCCCGCGGGCTCGCCGCCGAGCTCGGCCAGACCGGCGCGGTGATCGTCTCGGGCCTCGCGCGCGGCGTCGACACCGCCGCGCACCGGGCGAGCCTCGCCACCGGCACGATCGGCGTGATCGCCAGCGGCATCGACATTGCCTTCCCGCCCGAAAATGCCGAGCTTCAGGAGGAGGTCGCGCGCCAGGGCCTGCTGATCGCCGAGCAGCCGCCCGGCGCCGAGCCGCTCGCGCGCCACTTCCCTTCCCGCAACCGCATCATCGCCGGCCTCGCGCTCGGCACGGTGGTAGTGGAGGCGGCGCCACGCTCGGGTTCGCTGATCACCGCCCGCATCGCCGCCGAGGCCGGGCGCGAGGTGATGGCCGTGCCCGGCTCCCCGCTCGACCCGCGCGCGCAGGGCTGCAACCTGCTGATCCGCGAGGGCGCCACGCTGGTGCAGTCGGCCGCCGACATCCTGGAAGCGGTGCGCCCGATCGACCCCCGCGCGGTGCGCGCGCCGTCGCGCCCGTTCGATGCCGGCCCCGCCGCGGATCCGACCGATGCCGAGCGCCGCGCCGTCGCGGGGCTGCTGGGCCCGGTGCCCGTGGCGGTCGACGAGCTGGTCCGCCAGTCGGGCCTCGCGCCGGGCATCGTGCAGACCCTGTTGCTGGAGCTGGAGCTCGCCGGCCGGCTCGAACGTCATGCCGGCGGCCGCGTCAGCCTCCCCGCGTCGTAGGACGGATCGACCGTCAGCTTCGTAGGAAGCTCAGCCCTTTTCAATCCTCCCCCGCCAGGGGGAGGTGGCACGCGAAGCGTGACGGAGGGGGAGGAAGCGAGCCGATAGCGGTTGCCGTCCTCCCCCTCCACCGCCTTCGGCGGTCCCCCTCCCCCTGGCGGGGGAGGATTAAAGCCCTAGCGGCAGGCCGCCTCCACCGAATCGAGGCGGCACAAGGTCGCGCGATCCAGCTGCGCCATGGCCCAGGCCGCCTGGTCCTTCGTCGGTGTCAAACGGAAGGCGACCTGAAGAACATAGAGCTTGCTCTCGCCGGCAACGCTCCGCTGGAACATCGTCTCCGGCTTGCCGGTCTGCGGATTCAGCGGGCAGTCAATCCGGATATCCACGCCGCGCGCACCGGAGACCGGCGCACCCGCCTTCGCCCCGGGGCAGCTCTGGCTCCACAGGCCGGCCATGCGGTCGGCGAATCCTGCGGGGTCGAGCGGACCGGCGAAGGTGAGCGTCGTGATCATCCGCGTCCACTGCTCCACGGTCTCCCCCTTCGGCACCTGCTCCTCGATGCTCGTGCGGCCGTTGTCCTGCTGGTGCGCGACGACGAACCCGTCCGCCTTCGGCCAGACCAGCCTTTCGCCCGCCTGGGCGCCGAGCAACGCCGCGACGATCATCAGACCCCGCATCATTCTCCCCCGGTTCCGAAACCGCCCGGCTTGACGGAACGGCGCGCCGCCCTCACCTGACGCTCCCCGCTTGACGCCTCCCGCCGAGCCTCTCCACCCTCGCGCGTACACGTAAGGGACACGAACAGAAGCCCATGCAGCTCGTCATCGTCGAATCGCCCGCCAAGGCCAAGACCATCGAGAAATACCTCGGCAAGGACTATCGCGTCCTCGCCTCCTACGGCCATGTCCGCGACCTGCCGGCCAAGGACGGCTCGGTCGATCCCGACCAGGGCTTCGCGATGGAGTGGGAGACCTACGCCGACAAGACCAAGCAGCTGAAGGCGATCGCCGACGAAGCCAAGAAGGCCGACCGGCTGATCCTCGCCACCGACCCCGACCGCGAGGGCGAGGCGATCAGCTGGCATGTCCGCGAGGTGCTAAGGAACCGCAAGGCGCTGCCCAAGGACGTCGAGCGCGTCACCTTCAACGCCATCACCAAGCCGGCGATCCTGACCGCGATGGAGCATCCGCGCGATCTCGATATCGACCTGATCGACGCCTATCGCGCCCGCCGCGCGCTCGATTACCTCGTCGGTTTCACCCTGTCGCCGGTGCTGTGGCGCAAGCTGCCCGGCGCCAAGTCGGCTGGCCGCGTCCAATCGGTCGCGCTCCGCCTGATCGTCGACCGCGACCGCGAGATCGAGGCGTTCCGCGCCCAGGAATATTGGTCGGTCGAGGCCGCGTTCGAGCACGACGGCACCGCCTTCACCGCGCGCCTCACCACCTGGGAGGGCAACAAGCTCGACCGCCTGGCGATCGGCGACCAGGGCACGGCCGAACGCGCCAGGGCCGATGTCGAGGCCGGGCGCTTCACCGTCGCCAGCGTCGAGACCAAGCCGGCGACCCGCAACCCGCCGCCGCCCTTCACCACCTCGACCCTGCAGCAGGAGGCGGCGCGCAAATTGGGCTTCTCGGCGAGCCACACGATGCGGATCGCCCAGGCGCTCTACGAGGACGGGCTGATCACCTACATGCGGACCGACGGCGTCCAGATGGACGGCTCGGCGATCGACGCGGCGCGCAAGGCGGTGACCGAGCGCTACTCGGGCCACTACGTCCCCGAGAAGCCGCGCCAGTACCAGACCAAGGCCAAGAACGCCCAGGAAGCGCACGAGGCGATCCGCCCGACCGATTTCGGCCGCGACAAGGCCGGCAGCGGCGACCACGCCCGGCTCTACGACCTGATCTGGAAGCGCGCGCTCGCGAGCCAGATGGCCTCGGCGCGGCTCGAGCGCACCACGATCGACCTCGAGGACGGCACCGGCCGCACCGTGCTGCGCGCGACCGGCCAGGTCGTGCTCTTCCCCGGCTATCTCGCGCTCTACGAGGAAGGCCGCGACGACAGCGACGATGAGGATTCGCGCCGCCTTCCCCTGCTCCGCACCGGCGACGCGCCGGCCAAGACCGGCGTCACCGCCGAGCAGCATTTCACCCAGCCGCCGCCCCGCTTCTCGGAGGCGTCGCTGGTGAAAAGGCTGGAGGAGCTCGGCATCGGCCGTCCCTCGACCTACGCGTCGATCATCCAGGTCCTCAAGGACCGCGCCTATGTCCGCGTCGAGAAGAACCGCTTCTATGCCGAGGAATCGGGCCGGCTGCTGACCGCCTTCCTCGAACGCTTCTTCGAGAAATACGTGAGCTACGACTTCACCGCCGGCCTGGAGGAGGAGCTCGACGACATCTCGGGCGGCCGCGCCGAGTGGCAGGCGGTGCTCGACGCCTTCTGGCGCGACTTCAAGCCGCGCACCGAAGAGGTGAAGGAGCGCCAGCCGAGCGAAATCACCGCCGCGCTCGACGAATTCCTCGAGCCTTATCTCTTCCCGGCCAAGGCCGACGGCACCGATCCGCGCCTTTGCCCCAATTGCGGCGTGGGCCGGCTGTCGCTGCGCGGCGGGCGGTTCGGCGCCTTCGTCGCCTGCTCCAACTATCCCGAGTGCAAATACACCCGCCGCTTCGCCCAGCCGGGTGGCGCGTCGGGCGAGGACAGCGGCCCCGACAACCTCGGCACCGATCCCGACACCGGGCTGGAGGTGTCACGCCGCGCCGGACGGTTCGGCCCTTATCTCCAGCTCGGCGAGGGCAAGGACGCCAAGCGCGCCTCCATCCCCAAGGATGTCCCCGAGCCGGTCGAGCTCGAAATGGCGCTGAAGCTGCTGTCGCTGCCGCGCACGATCGGGAACCATCCGGAGACCGGCAACCCGATCACGGCGTCGATCGGCCGCTATGGCCCCTATCTCGCCCACGACGGCAAATACGCCCGCCTGTCATCGACCGCCGAGGTGTTCGAGACCGGCATGAACGCGGCGGTGGTCAAGCTGGCGGAGGCGGCGGCGAACGGCGGCCGACCCGCACGCGGCGCCGCCCGCGAGCCGCTCAAGGTGCTGGGCAAGCATCCGCGCACCGAGGCGGAGATCAAGCTGATGGACGGCCGCTACGGCGCCTATGTCACCGACGGCACCACCAACGCGACGCTGCCCAAGTCGGTCGACAAGGACCAGCTGACGCTTGAGGAAGCCGCCCAGCTCATCGACGCCCGCGCCGCCGCGGCGCCGGCGAAGAAGGGCAGGGCGGGAGCGAAGAAGAAGGTCCCGGCCAAGAAGGCGGCGAAGAAGAAGTAGAGTCCGGTGCTCCTGCGAAGGCAGGAGCCTTGGCCTCAAGCGACACGTCAGCGGCCACGGCTCCTGCCTTCGCAGGAGCACGAGCAGGGAATCAGGCCGCCAGCCGCGTCGTCAGCTGCAGCCACGCCCGCGCCGCCTTCTGCGCCTCGGCGACTTCGCGCGCGGTCATGTCCTCGGCGATCTCGGCGCGGCACTCCTGCGCGCGGGTGTTGCCCTGCATCGCCGCCAGGTTGAACCATTTGTGCGCCTCGATCAGGTCGACGTCGACCCCCTCGGCACCGCTCGAATAGGCCATTCCCAGCTCGAAGCAGGCGCGGACGTTGCCGCGCGCGGCCTGGACCAGCCGGCTCTCGATCAGGAAATTCGCACTCGTGAGACTCTGACCCATGATTGCTCCCCTTGGTCTTTCTCTCCGACCAGGGGTTCTGCAACCGGCGGCGTCACCAAATGGTTAACGGGGTTAACCCTGTCCGTTCACCACGACCGCGACATTGTCGATGAGGCGCGTGCCCCCGATCCGCGCCGCCGCCAGCAGCCGCATCGGCCGGGCCGGGTCGGGCTCGCCCAATGTCTCGGCATCGACCAGCGCGACATAGTCGATCGCGAAGCCCGCCGCGCTCAGCGCCTCGCGCGCCTGCGCCAGCGCCGCCTCGGCATCGCCGCCCTCGCCGATCGCCTTCGCCGCCGCCCCCAGCGCACGCGGCAGCGCCACCGCCGCGGCGCGATCCTCGGGCGCGAGGTACGCATTGCGCGACGACAGCGCCAACCCATCGTCGTCGCGCTGGGTCGGCACGCCGACGATCTCCAGCCCCATGTCGAGATCGGCCACCATCCGCCGGATCACCGCGAGCTGCTGGAAATCCTTCTCTCCGAACAGCGCGACGTCGGGACGGACCTGGTTGAACAGCTTGCTCACCACCGTCGCCACCCCGTCGAAGTGACCAGGCCGCGCGGCGCCGTCGAGCCCTTCGCTCACCCCCGCGACCGACACGTTGGTGGCGAAGCCCGCCGGATACATCTCCTCCACGGTCGGCATCCACAACAGGTCGACCCCGGCATCGCCCAGCATCCGCGCGTCGGCCGCCTCGCGGCGGGGATATTTGTCGAGATCCTCGTTCGGCCCGAACTGCTTTGGATTGACGAAGATCGACACCACCACGCGCTTCGCCAGCCGCTTCGCCTCGGCGACCAGCGCCATATGGCCGGCGTGGAGCGCACCCATCGTCGGCACCAGCGCGACCCGCTCGCCGGCGTCGCGCCAGGCGGCGATCTCGGTCCGAAGATCGGCGACGCGACGGATGGTTTGCACGGAGTTTGGCCCTTCGATAAAGCGCTGAGAAAGCGCGGCCTTCTATGGGGGGTGCCGACGGCGATCAAGCAGGGGAATCAGGCGTCTTGGCGGACGGTTCTGGAGTACACGTCATCGTCTTCGCCAACGAAAAGGGCGGGACGGGCAAGTCGACGACCGCGGTTCATACCGCGATCGCGCTTGCTGCGCGCGGCGCGCGGGTCGCCGCGTTCGATCTCGACCATCGCCAGCGCACGCTCGGCCGCTATCTGGACAATCGCGCCGCGACCATCCGCCGCACCGGCCAGGACCTGCCGATCCCGGTGCACGAGACCCATGACGGCGAAAGCCTGGTCAAGTTCCAGCAAGCGCTCGAGCGATTGGGAGCGGACGCCGACTTCCTGGTGATCGACACGCCGGGCCGCGACGACCGCTTCGCCCGCATGGCCGCGACCAACGCCGACACCTTGGTCACGCCGATGAACGACAGCTTCGTCGATTTCGACCTGATCGGCCAGGTCGACCCCGACACGTTCAAGGTCACCCGCCCCAGCTTCTATTCCGAGCTGATCTGGGAAGCGCGCAAGACCCGCGCCAAGGCCGATGGCGCGACGATCGACTGGGTGGTGCTGCGCAACCGCCTCCAGCATATCGAGGCGCGCAACATGCGCCGCGTGTCGGAGGCGATCGACCAGCTCTCCAAGCGCGTCGGCTTCCGCGTGATCCCCGGCCTCAGCGAGCGCGTCATCTACCGCGAGCTCTTCCCCCAGGGCCTCACCATGCTCGATTCGCGCGCGTTCGGCGAGATGGGGCTGGCGCATGTCGCCGCGCGGCAGGAGCTGCGCGAGATGATGGCCGGCCTCGCCCTCCCCGAGCCGGCGATGCCGCTGTTCGCCGCATGAGCAAGCTGCTCGTCGCCGCACTGATCGTCGGCGCGATCTGGTGGTATATCCGCAAGCCGGCACGCAAACCGCTGCCCGACATCGCCGAAGCCCGCGCGATCCTCGGTCTCGGGCCGGACGCCACCGCCGACGAGGTCCGCACCGCGCACCGCCGCCTGGTGAGCGCCGTCCACCCCGACAAGGGCGGCTCGGCCGAGCTCACCCGCCGCATCAACGCCGCCCGCGACGTGCTGCTGCGGCGGCTAAAGGCTTAAATCCTCCCCGGCACGGGGAGGATCTGAAGGGCCAACAAACCGCTTCCCTAATAGGATTTGCTCTGCTTGGTTCGCGGTGTCGCGACGATAAGTGGAGCAAAGTGAACGAATGCAACGCGCCTCCCTTCACTTTCGCGCCCGTCGCACGGCCCCGTCCAACCATGACCTTCGTGACCTTCGACGGTTTTCCGCGGGATTTCCGGCACCGTCCGTCGCGCCGCAGCGCAACATAAATCGTATCGCCATTGCAACTTCCGGCGCCCTCGCGCTTTAGGCGGGCGACCCATCGGGAGGTATCATGACGCACCGTTTCGACCCCACGTCGCTCCGTGAATATGACATCCGCGGCATCGTCGGAAAGACGCTCGGTCCGGCCGACGCCAACGCGATCGGCCGCGGCTTCGCCACATTGGTCCGCCGCGCCGGCGGCACGCGCGTCGCGGTCGGCCGCGACGGCCGCGTCTCCTCGGTCGAGCTGGAGACGGCGCTGGTTGCCGGCCTCACCGCGAGCGGCGTCGACGTGGTCCGCGTCGGGCTCGGGCCGACGCCGATGCTCTACTACGCCGAAGCCACGCTAGAGGTGGACGGCGGCATACAGATAACCGGCAGCCATAATCCCGCCGATTACAATGGCTTCAAGATGGTGCTGCAGCACCGCCCGTTTTTCGGCGAGGACATCCAGCACCTCGGGCGCATGGCGGCGGAGGGCGACTGGGACGAGGGCTCCGGTACCGTCACCGATGCCGACATCCTGGACGATTACGTCGGCCGCCTCTTCGCCGGCTATTCGGGCGGCGCCTACCGCATCGGCTGGGACGCCGGCAACGGCGCCGCCGGCCCGGTGATCGAGAAGCTGGTGAAGCTGCTCCCGGGTGAGCACCACACGCTGTTCACCGACGTGGACGGCAATTTCCCCAACCATCATCCCGATCCCACCGAGGAAAAGAACCTCGCCGATCTCCGGGCGCTCGTCGCGGACAAGAAGCTCGATTTCGGTATCGCCCTCGATGGCGACGGCGACCGGATCGGCGCGATCGACGGCGAAGGCCGCGTGATCTGGGGCGATCAGCTTCTCTCCATTTTGGCGGAACCTGTGCTGAAGGAGCTGCCCGGATCGACGATCATCGCCGACGTGAAGGCGTCGCAGATGCTGTACGACCGCATCGCCGAATTGGGCGGCCAGCCGCTGATGTGGAAGACCGGCCACAGCCTCATCAAGACCAAGATGAAGGAGACCGGCGCGCCGCTGGCGGGCGAGATGAGCGGCCATATCTTCTTCGCGCACGACTATTACGGCTTCGACGACGCGCAGTACGCCGCGGTCCGGCTGATCCGCGCGGTGCACATGATCGGCAAGTCGCTGACCGAGATCCGCGGCGCGATGCCGGTGTTCGTCAACACCCCCGAGATGCGCTTCCAGATCGACGAGAGCCGCAAGTTCGCGGTGGTCGACGAGGTGCTCGACCGGCTCGAGGCGGCGGGCGCGAACGTCAACCGCACCGACGGCGCGCGCGTGACCACCCCCGACGGCTGGTGGCTGCTGCGCGCCTCGAACACCCAGGACGTGCTGGTCGCCCGCGCCGAGGCGAAGACGCAGGAGGGTCTCGACCGGCTGATGGCCCAGATCGACGAGCAGCTCGCGCTCAGCGGCGTCAAGCGCGGCCCCCAGGCGGCGCACTAGAATCGGTCGATATTCGAAGCTCCGGGCCTTCTCCGGCTCAACTCCCAACCGTCACCCCAGCCTTGTGCCGGGGTCCACCCAGCCTCGCAGGAGACGCTGGAACCTCTTGCCTAGTCCTTGCCTCCCGGTGGACCCCGGCACAAGGCCGGGGTGACGAAGAAGGAAGGGCCGAAATCCTCCCTTCTCCCGCGTGCAGAGGAGAGGGCTTTTTGGGGTGGTGCCGCGTCGCCGCCGGCCCCACATAGGGGCGATGCCCTCCCCGTCCATCATCCGCGTCATCGACCTCGAGACCACCGGCAATGCCCCTCCCACCCATGGCGTGTGCGAGGTCGGCTGGCAGGACGTGGCGCTCGGCGAGGATGGCCGCTGGGAGCTTCATGGCGAGGGCGGGAGCAGGCTGGTCAATCCCGGCCGGCCGATCCCGCCGGTCACCATGGCGGTGCACCACATCCGCGACGAGGACGTCGCCGACGCGCCCTGGTGGCACGACGTCGCCCGGCCGATCCTCGATCCCTGGCCGCGCCGCGTCGCGCTCGCCGCGCACCGGGCGAGCTTCGAGCAGCTATTCTGCACGCCAGCGCTGACGCACGGCGCCGAATGGATCTGCACCTGGAAATGCGCCCTCAGGCTGTGGCCGGATTCGCCGGGTTTCTCCAACCAGCTGCTCCGCTACTGGCGCAGGCCCCACGGCCTGGTCCACGAGCGCGGCCTGCCCGCCCACCGCGCCTTCCCCGACGCCTATGTCACCGCCCACCACCTGCGAGATATGCTGAACGAGGCGTCGGTCGCCCAGCTCATCCAATGGTCGAACGAGCCGGGCCTGCTGCCGCGCGTCCGCTACGGCCCCGACCGCGGCAAGGAATGGCGCGAGATCGACAATGAATCGCTCTACGCCTTCCTCAGCGACCGCGACCCCGACATCCGCTTCACCGCCGAGACCGAGCTCGCCCGGAGGCGCGGCGGCGGTGCGATCGGCCCGGCGACCGCGCAAGAGCTGCTGCTGTAGCGGCGGGATCGACATAAATCCTCCCCCGCCAGGGGGAGGTGGCACGCGAAGCGTGACGGAGGGGGAGGAAGCACGCCGATAATTTGTCGCTGTCCTCCCCCTCCGTCAGTCCCCGCCTTCGCGGGAACTGACACCTCCCCCTGGCGGGGGAGGATTTGCTGAGGCAGTCTCGACGCCGAACAGCGAGACCGACAGCATCTCTCTTGCAATGTAGGATTTCGCCTGACAGCCTAGCGGACCGGCTCTTTCTCATTCGTAGAGACCCCCGCCATCGCGGCTGGGTACGCGCACGCGAATGACTCGCGCGACCGGTGTCGATCCGGTCGATTCTTTCGCGACCTTCATGTAACAATATATCACGAAAGTCACAGGTCTCGTCTACCTATGACTTTCGTGACCTTCGACGGATTTCTGCGGGTTTCAGCACCTGTCGCCACCGACCCCTGGTCGCGGATAGGACGATGGCGCGATGGTGGCCGGAGCCTCATCTTGCCGCCCCTCCTCCCGGCGAAGCCGCGATGACGAAGCGGTGGAATAGATGCTCGATCGAGCGGCGTCCCTATCCCGTCGCCCCCGTCGCCTGGTCGATCAGCGCGCGGCCGGCTTCGACCGCCTTCGCCTCGCTGGTCTTGCCCTGCTGGACCTCGTCGGCGAGCGCGAGCAGGCGGCCGGCGATGGCGGTGCCGGTCTTGGCCTGCTCGGCGACGCGGATGCCGTTCCGGGCCTCGCCGACCCGGGCCCATTCGCTGCGGATCGCCGCCCAATATCCCTTGGTCGAAGCCCAGTAATCATCCGCCGCCTTCACGTCGAAGCCGTCGCTCCGCGTGTAGCTGTTGAGCACCGATTCCTGGACGAAGGCGACGAGCTTGCCGTCCTTCGTGCCCATCTTGGTGTTGTCCTGCCAGTGGATCCAGCCCGTAGGCGTCGGCTGGTGGCGGTTGATGCCGTAATAGCGGTCATAGACCGGATGCCGGACCGCGTCGCGCCGGGCGAGCGGACGCCACGTCCAGTTGGAGCGCCAGCGGCGGACGCCGGCCTCGGTCGTCCACTGGCCCCAGCCGCCGTAGCGCGGCGAATCGTCGACCTGGTACACCGTCTGCGACCAGCGGCCCTTGCGCATCGCCTCCGGCACCGCCTCCCAGCTCCAGCTGCCCGGCCCCGAATAGACCAGCACCCGCGCCGGCTCATATTCCCAGTCCTGGCGCCAGTGCTTGATCACCATCGGCTTGCCGCCGGCGTCGACCACCAGCAGGTGCTGGAGCCGGATCACGCGCCCGGTGTCCTCGACCACCCGCACCGCCTCGAACCCGCCGGAGACCTTGGGCGGGATCGGCGTATAGTCGGTCCGCCACGGCGTGGTCTCCTGCATGTCGAACCTGACCTTGTAGTTGCCCGCCATCGCCAGGATGTCGCGGCGGTCGGCCTCGAACGAGGCGGCCTCGGCCTCGGCGGCGCGCGGCTTGACCGGACCGTCGGCGAGGGCAGGCTGGGTGGTGAGGGCAGCGAACAGGGCGCCTGCCATAAAGGTGCGGATCATCACGATCTCCATCAGAAGCGGAAGCTGAGCGAGACGCTGCCGTTGCGTCCCGGCTGGGAATAGGCGTCCTTGATCGGCGAGCTGGCCGCGAGGCCGCGGATGTCGCTCCACCACCAATATTTCTCGTCGGTGATATTGAAGACGCCGCCGCGCAGCGTGAGCGCCTCCGTCAGCCGCGCATAGGCGGTGAGGTCGAGGACGAAGCGCTCGACGCCGGTGAAGCACTGGCTGCACGCCCGCCGCGCTTCCTTCTGCCCGGCATAGGTGACGCTGAACCGGCCACCGAAGCGCCGATCGGCGTGATCGTAGCCGAGGCCCGCCACCACCTTCATCGGATCGATCGATTGGAGCGGCGTACGCACGCCGTCGGGGTCGATCGCATCACCGACGGCGTAGGAGGCAGCGAGCGATGCCGTGACGCCCCGCGCCGGCCGCGCCTCGATCCGTGCCTCCGCCCCATCGATCTTCACACGGCCCCGGTTGACCCATTGGTAGATCCACGGGTTCGTTGGGCTCGGGCCGGGCAGACCGGTGGTCTCCACCTGCTCGATGAAGTTCCGATAGTCGGCGTGGAAGCCGGTGAGATCGACCGAGACTGCGCCGCCGGTCACGCGCACGCCGGCCTCGTAGCTCCGGCTGGTCTCGGGCCTGAGGTCGGGATTGGGGATGCTGGTGTAGCCGACCGCCGGATTGGCGAAGAAGTTGTTCACCTGGCTCGGCTCGGGCGCCTTGAAGCCCTGGGCATAGTTGGCGAACAGACGGATACCGTCGGTGAGCTTCACCACCGCGCCGATCTTGGGCGACAGCCGTGATCCGTCCTGCTTGGCGCCGGCGAAGGCCGGCAGCAGCGGATCGTCGGTGGGATCGAGGTCGTAGGCGTCGAAGCGCAGCGCCGGATAGAGCGCGACCGGCCCCGCGGTGATCTCGTCGGTGAGGAACAGACCGGCCAGCATATAGTCGGTCACCGGGAAGGCGCGGGTCGGGAAGGTCTCGCCGGCGGGCGGCACCACGCCGTCGCGCAGGCCCTTCTGGCGGGTGAAGCTGAGGTCGCCGCCGAACACCACCCGATGCCGGAGACCGCCCGTCTCGAAACCGATCCGCACCTCCCCAGAAGCGCCGTAGACGCGGTTCTCGAAGGTGTTCCGCCGCTCGCGATCGGCGAGGGGGATGCGATCCTCGTCGGTGAACTGGACGTCGTCCGAATCCTGCCAGAAGCCGGCAAGCCGCGCGAACTCGATCGCACCTGCACCATCCCAGCTCCAGTCGAGCGCGACGCGCTTGCGCTCGCTGGTATCGCGGCCCTGCAGCAGTTCGACCGTCGAGCTGAGGCCGGACAGCACGTCGGTGAACAGTCGGCTGTCGAAATATTCGCCGGTCAGCCGCAACCGATGCCCGCCCGCCTGATAGACGATCCGCGCGAGCGCCGCGTTGCTGCGTCCGTCCTGCGGGTTCGGCGTCGTCCGCGCGGCACCGGTCGAATCGTTCGTCCCCTTGTTGTCGAGCTCATGGAAGTCCCGGCGCGTATAGGCAGCCATCGCCGACCAGCTGCCGCTGCGACCCGCGACGATCGCCGTCTCGGCAAACTCATCGTCGGCGCTCGCATAGCTCGCCCGCACCAGGCCGCCGACGCTCTTGCCGCTCTCCAAGAAATCGGCCGGATCGCTGGTGGTGAAGCTCACCGCGCCGGCGAGGCCATCGCTGCCATAAAGCGCCGAGGCGGGACCGCGCAGGATCTCAACCGACTTGATGAGGCCAAGGTCGACATAGTCCCCCCGCCCGGTCGCCTGCGGACCGAAGCTGAACCCGTCCGGCACGCGCACGCCGTCGACCTGGATCAGCACGCGGTTGCCGCCGATGCCGCGGATGGTGAAGCCCTCGTTGCCGGCGCGGCCGACAGAGCTGCCCGCGGCTGAGAAGCGCGCCGGCTGGCGGGGGACGCTGATGCCGGGCTCGAACCGGACGAGGTCCTTGATGTCGGTCGCGAGCTCGTCGGCGATGCGTTCGGCGCCAATCACCGTCACCGTCGCCGGTGCGTCCTCGACCGGAACCGGCAGCCGGGTCGCGGTGACGGTGATCGTCTGACTATCCGAGTCCGAGGAGGCAGGCCGATCCGTGGTCGCGGCGGACGAATCCTCCGCCGCGACCACGCCCCCTTTTGCCTCCGGCGCGCGGGCCAGTGCCGGCACCGCCCATGCGACGGCCATCATTGCCGCGCCGGCCAACCAGACGTTCCGTTTCATCCTTGCCCCTTTTGCTAACGCGAGTGACTCGCATTTGCATGTCGCTTAGGAGCGGCGACGGCGGGCGTCAATGCCGCTTCGTGCCATATGCGAATCGATACGGTGACGTGCCCGTCGCAACCGGCTAAGGAGCGCCGCCATGAAGCGGCCGAAGCTCTCCGTCGTCGTCCCCTGCTACAATGAGGAACGCTGTCTCGAGGCGCTGCACGCGCGCGTCTCCGCCGCCGCCAGGGCGGCGGTCGGCGACGATCATGAGATCGTGCTGGTCAACGACGGCTCGCGCGACGGCAGCTGGGCGGTGATGCAGCGGCTCGCGGCCGCCGACCCGCGGCTCGTCGCGATCAACCTGTCGCGCAACCACGGCCATCAGCTTGCGCTCACCGCCGGGCTGGACCTGTGCGCCGGCGAGCAGATCCTGATCATCGACGCCGACCTGCAGGATCCGCCCGAGCTGCTCGCCGACATGCGCGCGACCATGGCGGCGGAGGGCGCCGACGTCGTCTATGCGGTGCGCCGCAAGCGCGAGGGCGAGACCTTCTTCAAGAAGCTCACCGCCGCCGTCTTCTACCGCATGCTCGACCGCATCACCGACACGCCGATCCCGCTCGACACCGGCGATTTCCGGCTGATGAGCCGGCGGGCGCTCGACGCCTTCCTGTCGTTGCCCGAGCAGGCGCGGTTCATCCGCGGCATGGTCGCCTGGGTCGGCTTCCGCCAGGTGCCCTTCGTCTACGACCGCGCCGAGCGGCTGGCAGGGGAAACCAAATACCCCCTCGGCAAGATGGTCCGCTTCGCGCTCGATGCCGTCACCGGCTTCTCGACCGCGCCGCTGCGCTTCGCCAGCCATGTCGGGCTGGCGCTGACGGGGGCGACGCTGATCGTGCTGGTCTATGTTGTGATCAGCTTCCTGATGGGCCGGACCGTGCAGGGCTGGACCTCGACCATGCTGGTCGTGCTGTTCCTGGGCGCGGTGCAGATGTTCGTGCTCGGCATGATCGGCGAATATCTCGGCCGGCTCTACGTCGAATCGAAGCGGCGGCCGCTCTATCTCGTCGCCGATGTCGCAGGCCCGATCCAGGGCCGCGCGACGCTCGGTTATCGGTCGGAGGACGGCACCGACGCCAGCGTGATGATCGACAGCCCCGGCGGCAAGGGCACGCGCCCGACCAGGTGACGCTCGAGGCGGAAGATCGTCTCGAACAGCGCGTTGACGGGGCCGGGCGGGGGCGAATCGTCGCTGTCGTCCTTGCCGGTGAGCCTGCCGACCCCGCGCGCCGCCACCGCCGCCGGGAACAGCAGCGAGTTGAAGTAGCGCAGGCCATTGTGCGTCAGCCCCGCCGCGCGGATCGCGGCATCGAGCGTCGCCTTGGAATATCGGCGCTTGTGGTGGTTCACCACGTCGTGCGCGCTCCACATCCATTGGTGCGCGGGCACGGTGATCAGGATCTTGCCGCCGGGCTTCAGCCGCTCGGCCATGCCCCGAAGCGCACCGACGTCGTCGTCGATATGCTCGACCACGTCGAGAACGGCGATCAGATCGTAGCTCGCCGGCGCCACACCCGTGAGCTCGGGCAGCGGCGCCTCGCCCACCGGCTTGCCGAGCCGCTGGCTGGCGATGTCGCGGGCAGCCGCGTCGATCTCGATCGCGTCGACCTCGCCGAAGCGCGCCAGCATCGGCAGGTTGTGCCCGGTGCCGCAGCCGATCTCCAGCACCCGCGCATCCTGCGACAAGCCGCCGTAGCGGGTCAGGTAATCGGCGAGGATGTCGCGCCGCGCCCGATACCACCAATGGGTGGAGTCGTGCGCCGCCATGCGATCGTAGACTACGCGTTCCATGTCAGCCGAACACCCAGTTGCGGTTGAGCGCGAAGGTGGCGAGCGGCGTCACGAACAAGAGCGGCACGACCGGCGTCCACTCCGGCAGATGCAGGGCGTTGATGCAGAACCAGGTCCAGAAGGCATTGAGGCCATAGCTCACCAGGCTGACGACGAAGAAGCGTAAGGTCGTGCGGGCCACATTGTCACGATTGCCGTGCCCGCGGAAACTCCACCGGCTGTGGAGCACATAACCGACCACCACGCAAACCACATAGGCGGCGAACATCGCAAGCTGCGGATGGATTGCGCTAGCGAGCACCAGCCCGGTGTAGAGCGCTGCGCCCAGCAGCGTGATCCCGCCCCCCGTGATCGCATAGCGCACGAGCTGGCCGAGGACGGTGTTAGCGTTGAGATGATCGAGAGCTTTGGAAACCACTTGCCACTCCCAGACCCGTTCGCCCTGAGCTTGTCGAAGGGCCGCCCTTTTCTTTTTCGCCGGAAAGGTGAAAGGCGGCCCTTCGACAAGCTCAGGGCGAACGGTGGTTGGGGGCGCGCACTATCTCCAACCGGTTGAAGAGGGAAGCGGAATTGAACGACAGCCCATTCCCGTCCCGGTTCGAGATCGAGATCGACCGGCGCTGGCTCACCATCACCCTCGCCGCCTGGGCGATCGTCGTCGCCTGGTACCTGTGGCAGCGCTGGAACAACATCTATTGGCTATCGCTCGGCGATACCGACGACAACATGCGGCTGATGCAGGTGCGCGCGCTGCTTGGCGGTCAGGGCTGGTACGACCTGCGGCAGTACCGGCTCAATCCGCCCTCCGGCTTCGACATTCACTGGTCGCGGCTGGTCGACCTGCCGATCGCGGGGCTGATCCTGATCCTCAAGCCCTTCCTCGGTACCGCCTGGGCCGAGCGCTGGGCCTGCGGCATCGCGCCGCTGCTGCCGCTCGGCGTGACGATGGTGGGCGTGGCGCTCACCGTGCGGCGGCTGGTGGTGCCGGCCGCCTATCTCCTCGCCGGGATCATCCTGTTCGGCACCGGCGCGTCGATGACGATCGGCATGTACGTGCCGATGCGCATCGACCATCACGGCTGGCAGCTGGCGATGCTGAGCCTCACCGCCGCCGGCCTCGCCGATCCGCGACGCGCGCGCGGCGGGGCGACGGTGGGGCTCGCCACGGCGGTGTCGCTCACCATCGGGCTCGAGATGCTGCCTTACGGGGCGATGGCGGGGGCGATGGTGACGCTGCGTTGGGTGTGGGACCGCACCGAGGCGCGGCGGCTGCTCGCCTATGCGCTGACCCTGAGCGGCGGGAGCGCGCTCGGCTTTGTCGGCTTCACGTCTTACGCCAACATGGCGATGCGCTGCGACGCGCTGACGCCGGTATGGCTGTCGGTGATGGTCGGCGGCGGCGCGCTGCTGTTCGTGCTGGCCTGGGCCAGTCCCGAGAACCGCATCGTTCGGCTGGCGCTGGCGGCGGCTGCCGGCGCCGTCGTCGCGGGCGCCTTCGCCTATGCCTTCCCGCAATGCCTCGGCCGGCCGGAGGGCGTATCGGAGGAGCTCGCGCGGACGTGGCTCAACAACGTACGCGAGGCCAAGCCGATCTACCAGCATCCGCTCCGCGTCGCCTTCCCGATGGCGGTGCTGCCGGTCTCGGGCCTGATCGGTGCGATCATCGCCACCTGGCGCGCCCGCGGTACCGAGCGCTTCGCCGGCTGGGTCTCGGTCACGCTGTTCGTCGCCTTCGCCGCGGCGATGCTGCTGTGGCAGATCCGTGCCGGTCCGGCGGCGGCGCTGATCGGCGTGATCGGCGCGACCGCGCTCGCCTGGATCGTGCTGCCGTGGCTGCTGACCCGATCCTCGGTGGTGGTAAGGGTGGTGGGATCGGTCGCGGCCTTCCTGCTGATTTCCGGCCTCTTCGCCGGCATGACGCTCCGCTTCCTGCCGACCGAGGCGTCGAACGCGCGGACCAAGATCGTCAACCGTGCCAACGCCCGCTGCTCGACCATCCCGGCGATGCGCCCGCTCGACCGGTTGCCGGCGACGGTGATCTTCACCCATGTCGACCTGGGGCCGCGACTGATCACCCTCACCCATCACGACGCGATCGCCGGCCCCTATCACCGCAACGGCGACGCGATCCTCGACGTCCATCACGCCTTCACAGGCACGGCGGACGGCTTCCGGGCAATCGCGAAGCGGCACGGCGCTCGGCTGCTGCTGGTGTGCCCGAACATGGCCGAGACGACGATCTACCGCAGCCGTGCGAAGGACGGCTTCTACGGCCAGCTCACGCAGGGCAAGGTGCCGACATGGCTGGTGCCGGTGCCGCTGCCGAAGAATTCGCCGTTCCGGCTGTGGCGGATCGACTATGACTAGGCCAGGCTCGCCTTTACCCCGTCGATCACGAACTGGGCGGCGAGCGCGGCGAGGAGGACGCCGAGGAGGCGGGTGATCACCGCCTCGATCTTGGCGCCCAAGAAGCGCATGATCGGCCCCGCCGCGAGCAGCGCCACCAATGTCAGCGCCAGGATCGTCAGCATCGCCGCCAGCACCACCGCGGAGCGCTCCAGCCCCTGGTTCTGCGACATCAGCAGCATGACGGTGGCGATCGAGCCCGGCCCGGCGATCATCGGCATCGCCATCGGGAAGATCGAGACGTCCTCGATCTCCGGCGTCTCGGCGATCTTCTGCGCGCGCTCCTCGCGGCGCTGGGTGCGGCGCTCGAACACCATCTCGATCGCGATCAGGAACAGCATGATGCCGCCCGCGATGCGGAAGGCATCGAGCCCGATGCCGAGCGCGCGGAGCAGGTCCTCGCCGACCAGGGCGAACACCAGCAGGATGACCGTCGCGACGGTCACCGCGCGGATCGCCATTGCCCGCGAATGGGCCGGCGTCGCGCCCGCGGTCAGCCCGGCGTAGATCGGGGCGCAGCCGGGCGGGTCGATCACCACGAAGAAGGTGATCAGCGACGAGATGAAGAGCTCGATCATTTCGGCGCCGCGATGCGATCGTCGATCACCGTCTCATAGCCGCGTCCCGTCCACAGCTCAGCGGTAAAGCTTCGAGAGCCATCGGGCGCGACATGCCAGCGCCAGCGCAGCGTCGCGTCGCCCGACGCGCCATAGCCGCTGGTGGCCTCGTGGCCGAAGCCGGTGGCGCGCCCCTCGCCCCCACACGCCGCCCGGCGAATGACGGGCTTGGCGACCCGCGCGCGCGGCGCCTTGAGCCCGTCGCCGCCGTCAACCAGCCAGCGCCACTGTCCGTCGCCGCGGCGCCGCCAGACGGTGGAGAAATAGCCGGTGCTGCCGTCGGGCTGGCGCCATTCCCCCGTGTTGACCGCCCATTGGCCGTCACAAGCGACGAAGCTGGCGGTGGGTGACCACGCGACCGGCTTGGGAGGGTCCTTGCGATCCTTGAGGAACGCCTGCGCCTTGACCGGCTGCGGGGCGAACATCACCGCATCCTCGGCCGCCCATTTGCGGAAGGCGGTCCATTGCCCGAGCCTGACGGCATCGGCGGCGAAGGCTCGCTCGGCATCGACCGCGGACGGGCCGGCCTGCGCCGCGAGCAGCGCCAGCAGGATCATTGCGAAACCCGCAGAAAACCGTCGAAGGTCACGAAAGTCATAGGTAGACGCGCCCCCTTCGCCTGCCGCGCCGACCGGCCAGATCCGATGGCATCGCGCCAGTCAGGCTGACGGGCGAAATCCAACATTGCAAGTCAGATCGCGCCCTTTTCGAGCGGCACGCCGGCATTGCGGTGCGCGGCGACGATGGTGTTGCGGAGCAGGCAAGCGATCGTCATCGGCCCGACCCCGCCCGGCACCGGCGTGATCGCGCCGGCGATCGAGGCCGCGCCGTCGAAGTCGACGTCGCCGACCAGCCCCTCCGGCGTGCGGTTGATGCCGACGTCGATCACGGTCGCGCCCGGCTTCAGCCACTCGCCCTTGACGAAGCGCGGCCGGCCGACCGCCGCCACCACGATATCGGCTCGCCTGACGTGGCCGGAGAGGTCGCGGGTCTTCGAATGCGCCAGCGTCACCGTCGCGCTGCGCGCGGTCAGCAGCGCCGCCATCGGCTTGCCGACGATGTTGGAGCGGCCGATCACCACCGCGTCGAGCCCGGCGAGGTCACCCAGCTCCTGCTCGAGCAGCATCAGGCAGCCGAGTGGCGTGCAGGGCACGAAGCCGTGCAGGCCCGTCGCCAGCCGGCCGGCGTTGACCGGGTGGAAGCCGTCGACGTCCTTGTCCGGGCTGATCCGGGTCAGCACCGCGGCTTCGCGGATGTGCGCCGGCAGCGGGAGCTGGACGAGGATGCCGTCGACCGCCTCGCTTTCGTTGAGCGCGTCGACCAGCGCGATCAGCTCGTCCTCGGTCGTGCTTTCGGGCAGGCGATGCTCGAAGCTGGCCATGCCGGCGGCGATCGTCGCCTTGCCCTTGGAGCGGACATAGACGTTGGAGGCGGGGTCGTCGCCGACCAGCACCACCGCAAGACCGGCCTGCCGCCCCGCAGAGGTCCAGAAGCTCGCGGCCAGCTCGCTGACCCGCTCGCGCAGCCGCGCGGCGGCCGCCTTTCCATCGATGATCCGTGCCGTCATGGCTCGCTCCCATAGAGGCGGGCGGCGATCTGCGCCAGCGCTGCGGGATCGCCGGCGAGCGCGATGCGCTTGGTCCGGCCGGTCTCGCCGCTCAGAATCGTCGCGTCCCGCTTCGCCACCCCAAACGCCCTGGCAAGCAAAGCGATCAATGCAGCGTTGGCCGCGCCGTCCACCGGCGGCGCCTTCAGCCGGACCGCGAAGCTGCCCTCCGTCCCCGCCGCGATCGCCTCCCGCGAGGCGCGCGGCGTCACGCGGACGCTGAGGACCAGGCCGTCGGGACGCTCGGTCCAGGCGCTCACATGCCGTAAGCGACGGGTGAGTAGAGCCCCGGGATGACGATGTTCATCAGGATGTAGAGGACGATCAGCACGACCAGCGGCGACAGGTCGAGCGCGCCGAAATCGGGCAGGATGCGGCGGATCGGGCGGTAGATCGGCTCGGTGACCACCCCTAGCGCATGCCAGACCGAGCGCACGAACTCGTTGTGGAGATTGATGACGTTGAACGCGATCAGCCACGACAGGATCGCCTGAATGATGATGACCCACCACAGGATGGTCAGCAGGTAGAGGACGATTTGCAGGACGATGTTCAAGCGACGGCTCCTGGAAGGTGTGCTGTTACTATAGGACGCCGGATGCCCCCACGCTAGCGCCGGACCAGCGTGCCGACGCCGCGTTCGGTGAAGATCTCGAGCAGCATGCCGTGCGGGATGCGTCCGTCGATGATCACCGCGGCGTCGACTCCGCCCTCGACCGCGGCGACGCAGGTCTCGAGCTTGGGGATCATGCCGCCGGTGATCGTGCCGTCGGCGCGCAGCCCGGCGATGTCGGCAGGGGTGAGGTCGGTGAGCAGCTCGCCGGCCTTGTCGAGCACGCCCGGCACGTCGGTGAGCAGGAAGAAGCGCGAGGCGCCGATCGCCGACGCGATCGCGCCGGCCATGGTGTCGGCGTTGACGTTGTAGGTCTCGCCGTCGTGGCCGAGCGCGATCGGCGCCACGACGGGAATGAAGCCCTGCGCCGACAGCGTGTCGAGGATGGTGCCGTCGACCGCGACCGGCTCGCCGACGAAGCCCAGGTCGACGTGGCGCTCGATGCCCTGGAGCTTGTCGGGCTCGGTGCGCGTCACCTTCTCGGCGCGGACGAGGTTGGCGTCCTTGCCGGCGATGCCGACCGCCTTGCCGCCGGCGGCGGCGATCCAGGCGACGATCTCCTTGTTGATCGAGCCGGCGAGGACCATCTCCGCGATCTCGGCGGTCGGCTTGTCGGTGATGCGGAGGCCGTCGTGGAAGCGCGATTCGACACCGAGCCGCCTCAGCATCGCCCCGATCTGGGGCCCGCCGCCGTGGACGACGACGACGTTGATGCCGACCATCTTCAGCAGGACCACGTCCTCGGCGAAATCGCGCGCGAGCTCCGGATCGCCCATGGCGTGGCCGCCGTATTTCACCACGAAGGTCTTGCCGGCGTAGCGCTGGAGATAGGGCAGCGCCTCGGTCAGCGTCTCCGCCTTGGCGAGCATCGCGGGATCGGGGGCGTGGTTGGTCATGTGCGCGCGATTACGCGGGCGGCGGCGCGCCGTCCAGCTTCCGCCCGATCGCGACGAACGCGGTGATCAGCACCGGCACCAGGACGATCGACAGCACCACCTTGGCCAGCATCTGCCCCAGCATGAGGTCGAGGATCGGCCGGACGCCGAGGAAGGAGATGGTGATGAACAGCACGGTATCGACGATCTGCGAGACCACGCTCGCGATCATGCCGCGCAGCCATACCAGCCGCCCGGTGCCTTCCTGCCCCTTGAGCCTGGAGAAGATGAAGACGTTGAGCGTCTGCGACGTGCCGTAGGAGATGAACCCCGCCAGCATCATGCGGATCCCTTGGCCGACGACGATCGGGAAGGCGTCGACCGCCGGCGGATACATGCCGGGATCGTGCGGCAGCGCCAGTACGAACTGGATCAATCCCGCCGACACGAACAGCGGCACGAACCCCAGCCGCACCAGCAAGGTCGCGGTGCGCTGACCGTGGAGTTCGGCGACCGCGCTCGAGATCACCACCAGGATCAGGAAGCCGAAGATCCCTGCCTCGACCGCCAGCGGCCCGAGCGCGACCTGCTTCACCCCCAGCACGCCCGCCATGCAGACCATGCCGCCGTAGAGGATCGAGAAGGCGAAGAGCGAGCGGGCGATGCCGCGGTCGGGGGTGTCCATCGCCGCGACGCTAGCGGATTTCGCGAGCGGGGGAAGCCCTTGGCATCCTCCACCGTCACCCCGGCGAAGGCCGGGGTCCACCAAGCCTCTCGTCCAGCGCTCGAACCTCCTGTCCGGCACCTGCGGCGCAGTGGACCCCGGCCTTCGCCGGGGTGACGAGGAGGGGGGTGGCGAGGTCCGCGGGCGTGTGTATTGTCACCCCCTTCCGCGCCGGGGGGCGTGGCGGAGGGATTTCATGCGTTATCTGATCGGGCTGGCCGGCATTCTCGTCATCCTGGGGCTGGCCGTGCTGCTCTCGACTGATCGGCGCGCGATCCGGCCGCGGGTGGTGGGCGCCGCCTTCGCGCTGCAAGCGGGGATCGCGGTGCTGGTGCTGTACGTGCCGTGGGGCAAGGCGGTGCTCGAGTTCCTGTCGGGCGGCGTCGCCAATCTGCTCGGCTACGCCAACGCCGGCACCAGCTTCCTGTTCGGCAAGCTGGCCGACGATCCGCTCGGTAAGAACTTCGCGATCCAGGCGCTGCCCGTCATCATCTTCTTCGCCGCGCTGGTCTCGATCCTCTACTATCTCGGCATCATGCAATTCGTCGTGCGCTGGATCGGCGGCGCGATCGAGAAGGTGACGGGCGTCTCCAAGGTCGAATCGCTGTGCGCGGCGGCGAACATCTTCGTCGGCCAGTCCGAATCGCCGCTGGTGATCCGGCCCTATCTCGCCAGCCTCACGCCCGCACAGCTGTTCACGGTGATGACCAGCGGCATGGCGGGCGTCGCGGGGACGATTCTCGCCGCCTATGCCTCGATGGGGATCCGCATCGAGTATCTGCTCGCGGCGAGCTTCATGGCGGCGCCGGGCGGTATCCTGATGGCGAAGATCATCATGCCGGACACCGTGCCGCCGAAGGTCGCCGACGAGGCGATCGAGCTCGCCGACACCCGCGTCAGCGGCCAGGGCCCGGCGGCGCTGCTGCCCGAAGGGGTCGCGCCCGAGCCGCCGCCGATGCCCGAGGCGACGCACGACGAGGAGAAGCCGGCCAACATCATCATGGCGGCGGCGCAGGGTGCGCAGACCGGCGTCCGGCTGGCCGTAGCGGTCGGCGCGATGGTGCTGGCGTTCGTCGCCCTGGTCGCGCTCGCCAACGGCATCCTCGGCGGGATCGGCAATCTGGTCGGCATCCCCGGGCTCAGCTTCCAGGGGCTGCTCGGCTATGTGTTCGCGCCGGTCATGTACCTGCTCAACGTGCCGTGGAACGAGGCGGGGATCGCCGGCGGGCTGTTCGGGCAGAAGGTCGTGCTCAACGAGTTCGTCGCCTATATCAGCCTCGGCGCGCAGCAGGGCGTGCTATCCCAACGCACCATCGCGGTGATCACCTTCGCGCTGTGCGGGTTCGCCAATTTCTCGTCTATCGCGATCCAGATGGCGGTGACCGGAAGCCTTGCGCCCAACCAGCGGCCGGTGATCGCCCGGCTCGGCATCAGAGCGCTGCTCGCGGGCAGCCTCGCCAACCTGATGTCGGCGGCGCTGGCGGGGCTGCTGATCTAGCGCCGTGGTGGCGCCGGGCGGGCCTGGACAGCGGCAGGGCCATGTCGCCGCCGGCATGGCGGCGGCCGCCGCGATCACCGTCGGCGCCTTCTGGATCGGGCTCACCCATATGCCGGCCATCGATCCGGCGCCGGTCGAGGCGATCCGCGCCGCCCTGCGCTGGCTCGTCCTGCCCGGCGCCTGCCTGCTCGCCGGCATCGCGCTGACGGCGGCGCATCGCTTCTCCTCGCCCGAGGCGATCGACGGGAGCTCGCCCGAGGCCGACGCGCGGCTCGCGCTGCTGCTGCGCTACAACCGGAACACGGCCGAGCAGCTGCTGCTCGCCGCGGTCGCCTGGCTGGCGCTCGCCGCAACGCATCCGCCGGCTGCGGCGGCGCTGGTGTCGCTGCTCGCGGCGCTGTTCGTGGGCGGGCGGCTGGCGTTCGGGCTCGGCTATCGCAGCCTGCCCGTCCGGGCCCTGGGGTTCGGACTCAGTTTCTACCCGACCGTCGCGCTGTTCGGCTGGCTGATCGCCGCGCTGCTCCTCTAGAGCCGGCAGCGTGCGGTGACGCCGCGGCGCACGACATAGCGGTCGGTGCGCGGGTTGTAGCTCGGGTAGCGGCGGGCGCAGGCGCGGGCGTGGCGGCTGGACGGCGACTGCTTCAGCCGCTCGGCGCGGATGCGCTGCTGGTGACGGCGCAGATTGTCGTAGCGTTGGGCATCCAGCGTCGGGCCCAGCCACTGCGCGGCCGCGGGCATGGGCAACGCCGCCGTCGATCCGATCATCGCGAGAAATGCGAGCGCTGCGAGACGCATGAGTCCCTCCCCTTCCCTGATCCTTTGCGCGACAACGTTCGGAAGGCGAAACGGCTCCGTCAGCGCGCGATGATGGGATCGCCCATGCCGATCGTCTTGCCCTCGGTCACGATCACCCGATCGCCGAGCTTGACGTGCTCGAACAGCAGCTTGGCGAAGGGGATCGGCACGCCGACGCAGCCGTGGGTCGCATAGCCGATCTGGACGTTGCTGCCGTGGATCGAGACGCCGTCGTTGGTCATGCGCAGCATGTAGGGCATCGGTGCGTCGTAGAGATTGGAGACGTGGTCGGCATCCTTCTCGGTGATCGGGAAGACGCCGAGGGGGGTGGGCGTGTTGTCCGCCCCGTAGAGGATCACCGCGGTGCCGATCTCGTAGCCGGCGCGGAAGACCGAGAGCACCTGCGCCTTGCGGTCGACGGTGATGACGATCGGGCCGCTCGCGGGGGCGCCCTTCTCGTCCCAATACCAGTCGCCGTGGCGGAAGGGCTTGCCGTCGATCGGCAGGATGCGACGGACGACGAAGGGCTCCTCGGCCGGGGACTTGGCCAGCGCGGCGGGCTTGGGCGCGGGCGGCTTCGGCTTGGCGGGCGCGGCTGCGACCGGAGCGGGCTTCGGCGCCGGCGGCGCAAAGCTATGCGCCGTCGCCGCGGCGACCAGCGCGACCGCGCCGGCCACGCCTGCGCCGAGCAGACCGCCCTTCACCATGCCGGCAATGCGCTCGATCATCGCTCGATTCCCTGCTTCCAAACCAGGGAAATCGCGCAAAACCGCGGTTGCGGCCAGCCCCGGATTCGCGCTGTTCCGCCGCGGGACGGGCGACGGCCGCGTTTACCTTCAGCGCGTCGGCACCGGCTCCGGGCCCGAATAGTCGTAGAAGCCGCGGCCGGTCTTGCGGCCGTACCAGCCGGCCTCGACGTACTTCATCAGCAGCGGCGCGGGGCGGAACTTGGGATCGCCGGTGCCCTCGAACAGCACGCGGGTGATCTCGAGGCAGGTGTCGAGCCCGATGAAGTCGGCCAGCGTGAACGGCCCCATCGGATGGTTGAGCCCCAGCTTGCAGGCGGTGTCGACGTCGCGGATCGTCGCCACGCCCTCGCCGAGCGCGAAGCACGCCTCGTTGAGCATCGGCATCAGCACGCGGTTGACGATGAAGCCCGGCGCGTCGTTGGCGTGGACGATCTCCTTGCCGAGCGAGCGGCCGAACGCCTCGACCGCCTGCACCGTCTCGTCGGCGGTGGCGAGGCCGCGGATCAGCTCGATCAGGCCCATCACCGGCACCGGGTTGAAGAAATGCACGCCCATGAAACGTGCAGGATCGGGCGAGGCCTGCGCCAGGCGGGTGATCGGGATGGACGAGGTGTTGCTGGCGAGGATCGCGTCGTCCCGCAGCACGATGCCGACGCTGCCGAAGATCCGGCGCTTGATCTCCTCGCGCTCGGTCGCGGCCTCGATCACCAGGTCGCAGGGGGCCATCGAGGCGGCGTCCTCGACCGGCTCGATGCCGGCGAGCGTGGCGTCGCGCGCCTCGGCGGTGATCTTCTCCTTCTCGACCAGCTTGGCGAGCTGCTTGGCGATGCCGGCCTTGCCCGCCGCGGCGCGGTCGAGCGAGACGTCGGAAAGGAGCACGCGATAGCCCGCCGCCGCGGACACCTGCGCGATGCCCGCGCCCATCTGCCCCGCTCCGATTACGCCGATCGTCTTCATTGCCGTCTCCTCTCCGGGCTCCCTATCCGCCTCGGCGCGAAGCGCAATCTCTCTTCATCTTCTCCGCGTCTCCGCGCCTCCGCGTGAGCCAATAAATTGATTTCACGCGGAGACGCGGAGACGCGGAGACGCGGAGACGCGGAGACGCGGAGGCGCGGAGGAAGTGGGTTGCGCCTGACGGCGCGAGTATCAGGGCGCGAAGCGTTCCGGGCCGGCCTCGGCGAGGATCAGGGCGAACCAGTCGTCGGGATCGGTCCATTCGGCGATCGGGGTCCAGCCGCCGGCGCGCAGCAGCAGGCGGGCGTCGCGGGGACCGTATTTGTGGCTGTTCTCGGTATGGATGGTCTCGCCCGCCGCGATGGAGAAGACGCGGCCGTCGACGGCGAAGGTCATGTCGCGAGTCGCCTCCAGATGCATCTCGATCCGGGCGCGCGCGTCGTTCCAGATCGCGCGGTGGGCGAAGGCGTCGAGCGGGACGGTGCCGGCGAGCTCGCGGTTGATGCGCTCGAGCAGGTTGAGGTTGAAGGCGGCGGTAATGCCGGCCGCATCGTCATAGGCCGGGATCAGCACGTCGAGCGGCTTGATGCGGTCGATGCCGATCAGGAACCGCGCGCCCTCCCCCAGCACGTCGCGGAAGTTGCGCAGTAGCTCGACCGCACGGGCGGCAAGCATGTTGCCGATCGTCGAGCCCGGAAAGAAGCCGAGCCGTGGCATCGCGCCCAGGCCCTTCGGCAGCGTCAGGGGACGGGTGAAGTCGGCCTCGACCGGCTCGACGGCGATGTCCGGGAACTGCCCGGCGATCCGGCCGGCGCTCTCGCGCAGGAAGTCGCCGGAGATGTCGACCGGCACATAGGCCGCAGGGCGGATCGCCTCGAGCAGCAGCGGGGTCTTCATCGACGAGCCCGAGCCGAACTCGACCACCGCCTGGCCGGGGCCGATGTGCTGCTGGAGCTCGGGGCCGATCCGCCGGAGGATGCCGATCTCCGTGCGGGTCGGATAATATTCGGGCAGGCCGGTGATGTCCTCGAACAGCTCCGAGCCGCGGCGGTCGTAGAACCAGCGTGCCGGGATCGCGCGGGGACGGAGCGCCAGGCCGTTCAGCACGTCGGCGCGGAACTGCGGGTCGGCCAGCGAGGCTTGGCCGTCCTCGATCTCCTGCTTGAGCATTCAGATGTCCTTCGCCAGGCGAACGCCGGTGAACTGCCAGCGCTGGTGGGGGTAGAAGAAGTTGCGGTAGCTGGCGCGGACGTGGCCGCGCGGGGTGGCGCAGGAGCCGCCGCGCAGCACGAACTGGCCGCTCATGAACTTGCCGTTGTACTCGCCGACCGCGCCCTCGGCGGCGCGGAAGCCGGGATAGGGGCGATAGGCGCTGCCGGTCCATTCCCAGACGTCGCCGAAGAAGGCGGGGCCGCCGGTGGAAGGGCGCGGTTCGACCGGGCCGGCGGCGTCGAGGAGATTGCCCTCGCGCGGGTCGTAAGTGCTTGCCGCCGCTTCCCATTCCGCCTCGGTCGGCAGGCGCGCGCCGGCCCAGCTCGCATAGGCGTCGGCCTCGTAGAAGCTGATGTGGGTGACCGGCGCGGCAGGGTCGATCGGGCGGCGGCCGTCGAGGCCGAAGCGGGTCCACACCCCGTCCCGCTGCTCCCAGTAGAGCGGTGCCGCGATTCCCTCCGCCTGCACCCAGGCCCAGCCGTCAGCGAGCCAGTGGCGGGGGTCGCGATAGCCGCCGTCGGCGATGAACGCCGCCCATTCGCCGTTGGTGACGGTGCGGTCGGCGAGCGCATGCGGCGCGAGCATCACCGGGTGCCGAGGCGTCTCGCAGTCGAAGGCGAAAGCGGAGGTTGCCGAAAAAACAGGCAGAAAAGTTGACGAAGTTGACTCACCCCCATGCATTGACTCGTCCCCGTGCCCGATCTCGGCGATCCCGGCGGGACGCTCGACCCAGCCGATCGGACCCGGCATCGGCACGGGGATCTTGGGGGCGCCGGGCCAGACAGCCGGCTCAATCGGGTTCTGCGAGAAGAGGTGGAGGATGTCGGTGAGCAGCAGCTCCTGATGCTGCTCTTCGTGGTGGCAGCCGAGCTCGACCAGCGCCTGCGCCGCCTCCGGCAGGTGCGGCAGCGCGTCGAGCAGGGCGGCGTCCACGGCGCGGCGCCAGGCGAGCACCTCCGCCAAGGTCGGCCGGGTGAGCATCCCCCGCGCGGGGCGGGCATGACGCGCGCCCTCCGCCTCGTAATAGCTGTTGAACAGGAAGGGGAAGCGATCGTCGTGGAGGCGGTAGCCCGGCACGTGATCGCGCAGCACGAAGGTCTCGAAGAACCAGCTCGTGTGCGCGAGATGCCATTTCGCGGGCGACGCATCGGGCATCGACTGCACCGTCGCATCGGCATCCGAGAGCGGCGCGGCGAGCGCCTCGGTCAGCGCGCGGACGGCGGAAAAGCGCTCCGCGAGCGGCGACGCGGCCGGTACGGACTCAAGGCGCGTTCCCATTTCGTTCTTCTCCCACCGGAGGCGATGCGCGTCAAGTGGGGATCGTTACGGGCTAGCGCGAGCCCCCCGGCACCCACAGAACGTCGCCGCCCGCCGCCTGGTTCACATGGCGTGCCGCGACGAAGAGATAGTCGGACAGGCGGTTGAGATAGGCGAGCACTTGCCCACCCGCCTCCGCGGCGACGGCGGAGCGTTCGGCGCGGCGGGCGATCGCGCGGGCGAGATGGAGCGCGGCGGACGCGGGCGTGCCGCCGGGCAGGATGAAGCTGGTCAGCGGAGAAAGATCCGCGTTGAGCCGGTCGATCTCGGCTTCGACGGCGGCGACCTGGCCGGGCGTGATGCGGAGCGCGCCGGCTATTCCCTCCGGCGTGGCGAGATCGGCGCCGAGATCGAACAGGTCGTTCTGGAAGCGGGTGAGCGCCGCTGCGACCGGCCCCTCCGGCAGCAGGGTCAGCGCGACGCCGATCGCCGAATTGGCCTCGTCGACGTCGCCGATCGCGGCCATGCGCGCGTCGGCCTTGGAGACGCGGCTGCCGTCGACGAGGCCGGTGGTGCCGTCGTCGCCGGTGCGCGTGTAGATCTTGTTGAGCTTGACCAGGCTAACCCCGGCCGAGCGCGAATAGCACCAGCGCGGCGAGCAGGATCGCCACCGCCTGCAGGATGATGCGCCACTGCATCAGCTTGTTGGAGCGGAGCGCCGAGGCACTGGGGGCGTCGCCGGTGCCCTTCAGGTCCTCCTCGGTCATCTTGATGAAGTTCACGAGGCCCCGGATGAGGACGACGAGGACCGCGATCATCGCGGCGATCATCAGGATGACAAGGAAGATCGACATCCTCATTATCTAGGCCTTCGCGGTCGCGAATCCAAGCGGAAGACGGCCCTCGCGCAGCATGGCGGCGAGCTCGCGACCGTCTACGCCGCGCTCGCGCAGGTCCGCCAGCGTGGGGGCGCCGTGGCGCTTGGCAAGGCGATGCCCCTCGGCGTCGGTGAGCAGCGGGTGGTGGCGGTAGGCCGGCGTCGGCAGGTCGAGCAGCGCCTGGAGCAGACGGTGGACATCGGTCGCGGCGAACAGGTCGCGGCCGCGGACGACGTGGGTCACGCCCTGCGCGGCGTCGTCGACGGTGACAGCGAGATGGTAGCTCGCCGGCGCGTCCTTGCGGGCGAGGACGACGTCGCCGTGCGCGAGGGGATCGGCGCGGACCCAGCCCGCGAAATCGTCGTGCCAATATAGCTCCTCCCCGGCACGGGGAGGGGGACCAAGACGCGCAGCGGCTTGGTGGAGGGGGCCCTCGGCGCCGGAATCCGATGCGGCCGGGCCCCCTCCACCACCGCCTTCGGCGGAGTAGCGGGTCGGATCGTCCCCCGGACGATCCTCGAACGCGCGGGGCGCGTTCGACCCGCTGCTCCCCCTCCCCGTGCCGGGGAGGAGCTTTTGGGCCTTCTCCACGTCCAGCCGCCAGCAGCGCGGTTCGTGGAGGCGGTGGGTGTTGTCCGCGTTTCGGCACGTCCCCGGATAGATCGGACCCTCCGGCCCATGCGGCGCCGAGACGCTCGCGGCGATGTCGGCGCGGGTGCAGAAGCAGGGATAGAGCAGGCCCATGTCGCGCAGGCGGTCCAGCGCCGCCTCGTAGAGGTCGAGCCGTTCGGACTGGCGCACCACCGGGCCGTCCCACCGCAGGCCGAGCCAGGCGAGGTCCTCCAGGATGGCTTCAACGAATTCTTCTCGGCTGCGGGTGCCGTCGATATCCTCGATGCGGAGCAGGAAGGTACCGCCGCGCCCGCGCGCGAAGTCGTGCGCCTGGAGCGCGGAGAAGGCGTGGCCGAGGTGCAGCCGGCCGGTCGGACTCGGGGCGAAACGTGTGGTGGGAGGGGTGGGGAGCGAAACGGTCTCCATCATCGTCAAACCGGCCCTTGACCGCGAGTCGCGGCCTGTGCTGTCATGCGCATGTCATCCTTTGCGGCGAAAGGCGCGGGACGACGACGGGCGAAAGGGGACGTATGTTTCATCCCGATCTGATCCGGCATCCGGACAGCTGCCCCGCCCTTGTGCTGAACGCCGACTATACGCCGCTCAGCTATTACCCCTTGAGCGTGTGGCCATGGCAGACCGCGGTCAAGGCGGTGTTCCTCGACCGCGTCGACATCGTCTCCCACTATGAGCGGGAGGTGCGAAGTCCCACCGCGAGGCTGAAGCTCCCTTCGGTCATCGCGCTCAAACAATATGTGAAGCCCTCCCAGTTCCCAGCGTTCACCCGGTTCAACCTGTTCCTCCGCGACCGCTTCACCTGCCAATATTGCGGCTCGCACAAGGACCTCACCTTCGACCATGTCATCCCCAGGGCGCAGGGCGGGCGCACCACCTGGGAGAATGTCGCAACCGCCTGCGCCCCGTGCAACCTCCGGAAGGGCGGGCGTACCCCCCAGGAAGCGCACATGCCGCTCCACATCCAGCCGATCCGGCCGACGAGCTGGCAGCTCCAGGAGCACGGCCGGCGCTTTCCGCCCAACCATCTGCACGAGACCTGGCACGACTGGCTCTACTGGGACGTCGAGCTCGAGTCGTGAGCACCATCCGGCAGAGGGTGTGCAGGACGGATCGGCACGTGGTTGCAGATCTTCCGTAGTCGGGTTTCCAGCCGTCATCCGGACTTGATCCGGGGTCATGGGCCTCGCGGACTGCGCTCGAATCTCTTGTCCGGTCCTTGCCTCCCGGTGGACCCCGGACCAAGTCCGGGGTGACGGTGAGGAGGATCGATATGTCAGTCATCTCCTCAAATGTCGGTCCGGCCCGAGCCTCTACCGAAATTCGATAATTCGCTTATAGTCGAAATATCGAATCGAAAGGGACGTCGATGCAATTGCCGGTCGCGGTCGAGGCGCTGTCCGCGCTTGCCCATGCCCATCGCCTGGCGGTGTTCCGCCTGCTGGTGCGCGCCGGTGACGAGGGCCTGCCCGCCGGCGAGATCGCGCATGAGGTGGGCGTCGTCCCCAGTACGCTTTCGAGCCACCTCACCATCCTGGCCCATGCGGGGCTGGTCCGATCGCGCCGCGACGGGCGGTCGGTGATCTATTCCGCCGATCTCGACGGGATGCGGGCGCTGCTCGGGTTCCTGCTGGCGGATTGCTGCGGCGGACGGCCGGAAGTCTGCGCGCCGCTCGTCGACCTGCTCGGTGCGCCGGCGTGCGTGCCTGCGCGATGAGTGTCGCACGTCCGGTCGCGGCCGAGGCGCTCGGGACCGCGCTGCTGCTCGCGATCGTGGTCGGGTCCGGGATCATGGGCGAGCGGCTGGCGGGCGGCAACGTCGCGATCGCGCTGCTCGCCAACTCGATCGCGACCGGCGCGGGGCTGGTGGTGCTGATCCTTGTGTTCGGCCCGATCTCCGGCGCGCAGTTCAACCCGGCGGTGACGCTGGCGGCGTGGCTGCACGACGAAATGGACGGGCGTGCCGCGGCGCGCCACGTCGCCGCGCAGCTCGTCGGCGCCGTCGTCGGCGTATGGGCGGCGCACGCCATGTTCGGCGAGCCGATCCTCCAGCTCTCGACCAAGCTGCGCGACGGTCCGGCGCAAGGGCTGTCGGAGCTGCTCGCGACCTTCGGCCTGGTCGGCACGATCGCGGGCGTGCGGCGCTCGCGGCCGGAGCTCACGCCGGTCGCGGTCGGGCTGTACGTCACCGCCGCCTATTGGTTCACCGCCTCGACCGCCTTCGCCAATCCCGCCGTCACGATCGCGCGCAGCCTGACCGACAGCTTCGCCGGGATCGCGCCCGCCTCGGTCCCGCTGTTCGTCGCGGCCGAGATCGCCGGGGCGGGACTCGCGGTCGCGGTGTTCGGCTGGCTGCTGAGAGAGGACGTACCGGCATGAGCGATGCCTTCCCGATCACCATCTATCACAACCCCGACTGCGGCACCTCGCGCAACGCGCTCGCGATGATCGAGGCGGCGGGATATGCGCCGACCGTGGTCGACTATCGCAGCGCCGGGTGGACCCGGGCGCTGCTCGGCGAGCTGACGGCGGCGATGGGCGCGCGGCCGCGCGACCTGCTGCGCGAGAAGGGGACGCCGGCGGCGGAGCTGGGGCTGCTCGCGCCGGAGACGCCGGACGAGGCGATCGTCGCGGCGATGCTGGAGCATCCGATCCTGGTCAATCGTCCGATCGTGGTGACGCCGCGCGGCACGCGGCTGTGCCGTCCCTCGGAGGTCGTGCTGACGCTGCTCGACCGCACGCCCGAGAGCTTCGTCAAGGAGGACGGCGAGATCGTCCGGCCGTAAGGCACTATCCTTGCCAGCCGGTCGCTTCCGGCCATAGCTTCCGCCCAGCCTTAGGGGGAAGATCTTGGCCGGATTGCAGATCGATCGCCGCCGCGCGCTGGCGCTGTCGCTGGGGGGCATCGCCGCCGCGACCTTGCCGCGGATCGCCCTCGCCGCCGAGACGGACGAGGCCTGGGTCGATCCGCTGGTGCAGGGGTTCATGACGCGGTTCGAGGTGCCGGGGATCGCGGTGGCGATCGTGCGGGCCGGGCAGCCGCCGTTCCTCAAGGGCTATGGCGTGCGTACGCTGGGCAAGCCGGGCGCGGTCGACGTGCATACGCGGTTCGGCATTGCCTCCAACTCCAAGAGCTTCACCGCCGCCTGCCTGGCGATCCTCGCCGACGAGGGCAGGCTCGGCTGGGAGGACCCGGTGGTGAAGCACCTCCCCGAATTCCGGATGCACGACCCCGCCGTCACGCAGATGATGACGGTGCGCGACCTGCTGGTGCACCGCAGCGGGCTGCCGCTCGGCGCGGGCGACCTCATGTACTTCCCTGCGAGCGCGCGGCCGGCGGGGGACGTGCTGAAGGCCCTCCCCTACCTCACGCCCGACAAGGGATTCCGGGCGGGCTATGCCTATGACAACATCCTCTACATCGTCGCCGGGCTGCTGATCGAGCGGGTGTCGGGAAAGAGCTGGCGCGAGTTCGTGGCGACGCGGATCATGGCGCCGCTCGGCATGGCGGACGCGGTGCCGTCGCGCGATCTCCTCCGGACCGACAATGTCGCCGGGCGCCATGCGCGGCTGGGACCGCCGGTGCGCGGGATGGGCCGGCAGCAGGTGGTCGGACCCGACGAGACGCCGGCGATCGATGCCGCCGGCGGGATCAACGCCAGCGTCGGCGACGTCGCCAAGTGGCTGACGGTGCAGCTCGCGCACGGGCAGCTGCCCGACGGCAAGCGGCTATGGAGCGAGGCGCAGGCGGCCGAGATGTGGAAGCCGCAGACCATCATCGGCTCCAGCGACGGACCGACTCCCGACAATCCCACGCGCGCGGTGACGCAGAGCTATGCGCTCGGCTGGTTCGTGTCCGACTATCGCGGCGAACGGCTGGTGGCGCACGACGGCGGACTGACCGGGCAGGTGACGCGCACCGCGATGCTGCCGGCACGCGGGATCGGCGTGGTGGTGCTGAGCAACGTCGAGGACCCCGTGTCGATCGCGATCCGCAACGCCATGCTCGACCATGCGATGGGGGCACCCGCGTTCGACTGGTCCGCCGCCTATGCCAAGCGGATCGAGGCGAGCCAGGCGGCAGCGCTCAAGGAGCTGGGCGCAGGCGGGGTCGATACGCCGCCGGCCGGCGGGCCGAGCCTGCCGCTCGCCGCCTATGCCGGGCGCTACCGCGATCCCTGGTATGGCGACGTGGTGGTGACGGAGAAGGGCGGCAAGCTCGCGATCGACTTCGTGCCGACGCCGGTATTCAAGAGTGCGCTCGAGCCGTGGGGTAAGGACGCCTTCCGCACGCGCTTCGCCAAGGATGCCGGGGAGGATGCGGTGGTGACCTTCGCGGTCGCGGACGGACGGGTGGCCGGCGTGACGATGAAGCCGCTGTCGCCGCTCGCCGACTTCAGCTATGACTTCCAGCATCTGGCGTTCGTGCCGGTCCGGTAGGATAGTTGCGGCAAGCGTCTTAGTCATGTAATACAGTTGGAGTGGTGCGGCTGGCATCTCTTTTCGGCAAGGGCGACGCCGCCCCGGACATGCACGACCCGCTCGCGCTGACCGGCCAGACACGTCCCACCGGCGCGCAGCCCTCCTTCCCCGGCGAGTCCCTGGAGCCGCCCCGCCGGCGGATCGACGTGTGGCGGTGGATCATGCGCGGGGCGGGCGCGCTGATCGTGCTGCTGGTGATCGCGACGCTCTATCTGGCGATCACGGCGCCCCTGTCCAAGTCGCTGAAGCCGATCGCGCCGCCGCAGATCACTCTGCTCGCTGCCGACGGTACGCCGATCGCGCGGCGCGGGGCCGTCATCGGCGATCCGGTCGACGTCAAATCGCTGCCCGAACATGTGCCCCAGGCGTTCATGGCGATCGAGGACCGGCGCTTCCGCTCGCACTGGGGGATCGATCCCTGGGGCATCAGCCGCGCGATGATCCACAATGCGATGGCCGGGCGGATGCGCGAGGGCGGCAGCACCATCACCCAGCAGCTCGCCAAGAACGCCTTCCTCGATTCGGACCGCACCGCCGGGCGCAAGATCCGCGAGGCGATGATCGCGCTGTGGCTGGAGGCGTGGCTGACCAAGGACGAGATCCTGTCGCGCTATCTGTCCAACGTCTATTTCGGCGACAACGTCTATGGGCTCGACGCCGCCGCGCACCATTATTTCAGCCGGTCCCCGCAGCAGCTGAGCGTCGCGCAGGCGGCGATGCTGGCGGGGCTGGTCAAGGCGCCGTCGCGGCTGGCGCCCACGGTCAACCTTGCCGGCGCGCGGGCGCGGCAGAAGCTGGTGGTGCAGGCGATGGCGCGCGCCAAGTTCCTGACCGAGGGGGAGGCGGCGGCGGTGCCGCCGGCCCGGCTCAGGGTCGAGCGGGTGAAGGAGGTGCCCAACGGCACCTATTTCGCCGACTGGGTGCTGCCCGAGGCGCGCGACCGATCCGGCGAGCTCGCCAACGAGGTGACGGTCACCACCACGCTCGAGACCCGCATCCAGCGCGCCGCCGAGCGCGCGGTGCGGCGGGCGGGGCTGAGGCAGGCGCAGGTCGCGCTGGTGGCGATGCGGCCGGACGGGCGCGTGGTCGCGATGGTGGGGGGCAAGAGCTACAAGGATTCGCCGTTCAACCGCGCGGTGCAGGCGCGGCGGCAGCCGGGATCGACCTTCAAGCTGTTCGTCTACCTGGCGGCGCTGCGTTCCGGCATGAACCCGGATTCCAAGGTGCTCGACGAGCCGGTGACGATCGGCGAGTGGAGCCCCAAGAACAGCGACGGCCGCTACGAGGGCGAGATCACGCTGGCGCGGGCGTTCGCCAAGTCGTCGAACGTCGCCTCGGCGCGGCTGATCAAGGAGGTCGGCGTCGCCAACGTGATCCGGGCGGCGCGCGACCTCGGCGTCGCCAGCCCGATCGCCAACGAGGGATCGATCGCGCTCGGCACCTCGACGATGAACCTGCTGGAGCTGACCTCGGCCTATGCGGCGGTGGCCAATGGCGCCTATCCGGTGCGGCCGCGCGGGCTGGAGCAGGAGGACGAGCCGACCTGGATGGAGCGGCTCGCCGGGCGCACGACGATGATCCCCGCGCGCGAGCTCGACGGGATGCGCGAGCTGCTCGCCGGATCGATCTCGACCGGGACCGGGCGGCAGGCGGCGCTGGTGGTGCCGGCGTTCGGCAAGACCGGCACGACGCAGGACAACCGCGACGCGCTGTTCGTCGGCTATGCGGGCGGGCTGGTCGCGGGCGTGTGGGTGGGGAACGACGACAATACCCCCAATCCCGGGCTGTCGGGCGGCGGCATCCCGGCGCGGATCTGGCGCGACTTCATGGCCGACGCGCTCGACCTGCCGGTGCCGGCACCGGCGCCGCGGGTGGAGGACGACGGCGGCGATGCCGTCGGCAACCTGGTCGACGCGATCACCAATGTGAGCGATCCGACAGGGCCGATCTTCGAGGGGCAGCTGGAGGGACTGGGCGTGGACCTGCGCGTCGGGCGCGACGGCAGCGTCGACGTGCGGCCGAGCGGGCGCGACCGCGCGCCGCCGCCACCGCCGCGCGAGGACCGCCGGCCGCCGCCGGAGGAGGATTTCGGGGACGGGCCGCCGAACTGAGCCATTCGTCACCCCGGCCTTGTGCCGGGGTCCACCGTGCCGCAATCTCGAACCTCCATGTTCGAGGATCGGTGGATGCCGGAACAAGTCCGGCATGACGAGGAATGATTGACGAGCGAGGGTGCCCACCGCATGGGCCGCTCATGCGCTTCTTCTCCGACAATGCCGCTCCCGTCAGTCCGCAGGTGCTGGAGGCGATCGCCGCCGCGGACGTGGTCGACACCGCCTATGACGGGGATCGCTGGTCGCGGCAGCTCGACGCGCGCTTCTCCGAGCTGTTCGGGACCGAAGTGCGGGCGCTATGGGCGCCGACCGGGACCGCCGCCAACTGCCTCGCGCTCGCCGCTTTGTGCCCGCCGCATGGAGCGGTGGTCTGCCACCGGGAGGCGCACATCAACACCGACGAGGGCGGTGCGCCCGGCTTCTACACCCATGGGGCCAAGCTGCTGCTGGCGGACGGGCCCGGTGCGAAGCTCGACGTCGCGGCAGTCGAGGGGGTGCTCGCCGGCGTCCGGCCGGACGTGCACCAGGTGCAGACGCATGCGATCTCGATCACCAATGCGACCGAGTACGGGCTGGCCTATACGCCCGACGAGACCGCTGCGATCGGCGAGCTCGCCAGGGCGCGAGGGCTCGGCTTCCATGTCGACGGGGCGCGGTTCGCCAATGCGGTCGCGCATCTGGGGTGCACGCCCGCCGACCTCACCTGGAAGGCGGGGGTCGACGCGCTGAGCTTCGGCTTCGTCAAGAACGGGGGGATGAGCGCGGAGGCGCTGATCCTGTTCCGGCCGGAGCTGGCCGAAGCGACGCTCTACCGCCGCAAGCGGGCGGGGCTGCTGCTGTCCAAGGGGCGCTATCTCGCCGCGCAGCTGCTCGCGATGCTGGAGGGCGATCTGTGGCTCGCCAATGCCCGCACCGCCAATGCCGGGGCGGCGCTGCTCGGCCAGGCGGCGGGGGAGCGGCTGGTGCATCCGGTCGAGGCGAACGAAGTGTTCGTGCGGCTCACGCCCGACGAGGCGGCGACGCTGCGGGGACAAGGCTTCGACTTCTACGACTGGGGACCGGGCGAGGCGCGGCTCGTCGTCTCGTGGAACCAGGGGGAGGCCGCGATCGCGCCGCTCGCCGAGGCGATCTCGGCGCTGTGATCCATCAGCGGCGCTTGTGATTCGATAAGGAAAAACGGTTTCGCCGCGGTAGGCCGCAGGCGTAGGAGAGCGCCATGCTGATGCCGCCCGAGGCCCCGCCGCGATCCACCCGCCTTGCGGTGCTGGTGCCGTTCGGGATCGTGACATTGGTCTGGGGCTCGACCTGGTTCGTGATCACCGGGCAGCTCGGCGGCGGCGTGCCGACGAGCTGGTCGGTGTGCTACCGCTTCCTCACTGCCGGAATCGCCATGCTCGTGCTGGCGCTGTGGAAGCGCGAGAGCCTGGCGTTCGATGCGCGCGGCTGGGGCTTTGCCGCGCTGCTGGGGCTCAGCCAGTTCTGCCTCAACTTCAACTTCGTCTATCGGGCCGAGATGCACATCACCTCGGGGCTGGTCGCGGTGGTGTTCGCGCTGCTGCTGGTGCCGAATGCGGTGTTCGGCCGGATCTTCCTGGGACAACGGATGGGAGCGCAGCTGCTGGCCGGATCGGGGATCGCGATCGCCGGGGTGGCGCTGCTGTTCCTGCACGAGGCGCGACGCGATGCGGCCGGCACCGGCGAGCTGTTTGCCGGGATCGGCTTCACGCTGGCGGCGGTCATGTCGGCATCGGTGGCCAACGTGATGCAGGCGACCGAGACCGCCAAGCGTTATCCGATGTTCGCGATGCTGGCGGCGGGGATGCTGATCGGTGCGACCTGCAATGCCGCCTATGCCTTCGCGACCAGCGGGCCGCCGGCGTTCGATACGCGCTTCAGCTATTGGGGCGGCGTGCTCTATTTGGGGCTGGCGGCGTCGGCGCTGGCGTTTCCGCTCTATTTCGGGGTGATCCGGGCGATCGGGCCGGCCAAGGCGGCCTATTCGGGCGTGCTGGTGCCGGTGATCGCGATGCTGATCTCGACGCTGTTCGAGGGGTATCGGTGGTCGGTGCTGGCGGCGGCGGGCGCGGTGCTGGCGATGGTGGGGCTGGTGATCGCGCTGAGGGCGAAGCGGCCCAATCGGTAGACCGGCGTTACCGTCACCCCGGCCTTGGGCCGGGGTCCACCGTGCCGTCGGGAACTGCCGTCAGCGGCTCCAGTCCAAACCCAACGGCCAGGTCGTTCCACATTGGGTTCTGCCGTTCGATCAGGTTGCGCTTCCATTCCCGTCGCCAGCGCTTGAGCTGTTTCTCTCGGCGGATCGCGGCTTCCATCGTGTCGGCGACCTCGAAATAGACGAGACGGTAGATACTGTATTTCTTGGTGTGACCATCGAATGTGCCGGCGCGATGCTGCAATATCCGGCCGAGCAGGTTGGAGGTCACGCCGACGTAGGTTGCGCCGTTGTAGTGGTTGGCGAGGATGTAGACGGTAGGTATTCGCTCGATCATCGGGCGGCATGATGTGCCGCCCGGTGGACCCCGGCACAAGGCCGGGGTGACGTATGTATGTTTGGCGAACGGTCGGGACTACTTCGCCCCGTACCCATCATAGAGCAGGCCGAAGAAGTCGCCCTTGTTCCACCGCGGGCGCTCGTCGGCGTCGGCGATCTCGCGGGCGATGCGGTAGTTGATGTCGACGAAGCGCACGCCCTGCGCCCAGTCGAGCGACGGGTGCCAGGGCTCGTCCTGCGGCTTGTGGTAGCGGTTGGCGAGGAAGTCCTCATAGGCCGCCTTGCCGCCGCCGGCATAGCCCGGCCACAGGAACACGCTCGGGATGCCCTGCTGCACGAAGCGGTAATGATCGGAGCGGACGAAGAAGCCCTCGTCCGGCATCGGATCGGGGCTGAGCGCGACGCCCATCGATTGGGCCGCGCGCTGCACCAGTGGGCCCAAGGTCGAATGGTCGGCGCCGAATGCGATTACGTCCTCGAACTTGTAGGTGATCAGCGGCATGTCGAGGTTGACGTCGGCGACCAGCCGGTCCTTCTCGACCGTCGGATAATGGGCGAAATAGTCGGCGCCGACGAGACCCTTCTCCTCCGCCGTCACCGCGAGGAACAGGATCGAGCGGCGCGGCGGCTTGCCCGAGTCCTTGAAGCGCTTCGCCTCCTCGATCAGCGCGGCGATGCCGACGGCATTGTCCTCGGCGCCGTTGTAGATGGTGTCGCCGTCGACCGCACGGCCGACACCGACATGGTCGAGATGGGCGGAGAAGACGACGACCTCGTCCCTAAGCTTCGGATCGCTGCCCGGGAGCAGGCCGGCGACGTTCCAGCTCGGCAGCGGGGTGACCGCGGTGTTGATCGCGGCCTTGAGCGTGCCAGGTAGCAGGAAGGGCTTGAAGCGCGTCTCGCTCGATTGCGCGCCCTTGGCGACCTCGGCCCAGCGATTGGCGAACAGGCGCTGGGCGAACGCCGGGCTGATCAGGCCCAGCATCGGCGCCCGGGGCGAGGGATTGAAGCCCGTGCCGTCGGGATGCGCCCACGTGATGCGCGGGCGATCGAAGAAACTCGCCGTGCGCTCGAAGCCGCCGCGGCCGCTGCCGGCGTCGACGCCGATCACGCCGACCGCGCCCTTGGCCTCGGCGATCACCGCCTTGGTGGCAGGGCTGCTGAAGTGCGCGCGCAGCTCCGGCGGGAAGCTCGCGGGGGCGCCGTTCAGCAGGAGCACGATCTTGCCGCGCACGTCGATGCCGGCATAATCGTCGCGCTTGGCCGTCGGATCGACGATACCGTAGCCGGCGAAGGCGATCGGCGCCTCGACCAAGGTATTGAGCTTTGCCGGGTTGGTGGTCGGGATATAGTCTTTGCCGAACTCGAGCGTCGCCGCGGGACCGGTCTTCGGCGTCCAGACGAAGCTGCCCTTGTCCGCCGGCTTGACGCTGATCAGCGGCACCCGCTGGAGGAAGCCGCCGCTGTCGCCGGCCGGCTTGAGGCCCGCCGCATAGAATTGCGAGGCGACATATTGCGCGGCGATGTCGAACTCCGGGCTGCCGGCGTCGCGGCCGCGCATCTCGTCCGAGGCGAGGAACATGACGTGCGCCTTCATCGCCGCCTCGGCCGGAGGCAGATCGGCGTAGAGGATGGCGTTGCGCCGCGCCGTCTCCTCGGCTGAAAGCTGTTTGGTGGCGGGGGCGGGTTCCGGAGCGGTCTGGGCGAGAGCGCCGGTAGCGGCCGCGAACGCGACGAGGAGAATGGAAAGCGTACGCAAAGGGGGCCCCTCGGGGAAAAGCGTCTGACCACAGTGGCCTAGCAGCACCATGGCAGGCTGCGCAATTCAGTGGTGGCGCAGGCCCCTAGGGGCAGTTGGTTTTGAGTTGCGGATCTTCCGTGACCCGGTTTCCAGTCGTCACCCCGGCCTTGTGCCGGGGTGACGGTGAGGAGGGTTGGGATGTCAGCCATCCCCTCAAATGTCGATCCGCCCTAAGCGGCAGTCGACTGCGGGGCCTGCGCAGGCGGGATCGACTCCAGGGCCTCCGCGAGCGGCGACGGGTTCTCGCCCGTCATCACGCCGGGATGGCCGAGCAGGAAGCCCTGGACCTCGTCGCAGCCCTCGTGCGCCAGCACCTCGAACTGTTCCTGCGTCTCGATCCCTTCCGCCAGCACCGGGATCGACAGGCTCTTGCCGAGCGCCAGCACCGCGCGGAGGATCGCGGTCGATTGCGGGCTGCCGGCCAGCTCTGCCGCGAAGAAGCGGTCGAGCTTGATCTTGTCGAACGGGAAGGCGCGCAGCGTCTCGAGCGAGGAATAGCCGGTGCCGAAATCGTCGAGCGCCACGCCGACGCCGAGCGCCTTGATCTGGCGCAGCACATGGAGCGCCCGCGCGCGATCGGCGACGATCGCGGTCTCGGTGAGCTCGATCTCGAGCCGGCGCGGCGGCAGGCCGGTCTCGAGCAGCACCTGGTGGAACAGCCGCGGCAGATTGGCGTGGGCGAGCTGGAGCGGCGAGACGTTCACCGCCACCTTGGATCGATGGTCCCAGGCCGCTGCGTCCGTGCAGGCGCGCCGCAGCACCCATTCGCCGAGCGCCAGGATGAAGCCGTTCTCCTCGGCGATCGGGATGAAGGTCGACGGCGGGATCGACCCGCGTGTCGGATGCGTCCAGCGCAGCAGCGCCTCGTAGCCGGTCACCTCGCCGCTCGCGACCGAGGCCTGGACCTGGTAGTGGACCTCGAGCTCGTTGCGGTCGATCGCGCGGCGCAGGTCGTTCGCGATCTCGCGGCGGTCGCGGATGACGTCGTCGAGCTCGGAATCATAATAACAGGGCGCCGGTGCCCCTTCGCTCTTGGCGCGGTACATGGCGAGATCGGCGTTGTTGGCGAGCATCTCGGCGTCGTCCCCGTCATGGGGATAGATGGCGATGCCGATGCTGGCGCCGAGCCGCGCCTCGAAATGGCCGACGGTCAGCGGCGTCTTCAGCGTGGCGTCGAGCCTGTCCGCCAGCGCGGTGAGCTGGGCACGGTCGGCGAAGCGGGTCAGCGCGACGAACTCGTCGCCGCCGAGGCGCGCCACCATGTCGCCCGGGCCGAGTGCCTCGCGCAGCCGCGCCGCGAGCCGAATGAGCACCTCGTCCCCCGCCTTGTGGCCGTGGACGTCGTTGATCTCCTTGAACCGGTCGAGGTCGATCGCGAGCACCCCGAGCCGGCCGCCGGTGGCGCGTGCGATCTCGACCTCGCGCTGGATCTCGGCCTGGAAGGCGACGCGGTTGGGAAGACCGGTCAACGCGTCATTGAGCGCCATATGGGTGAGCTTGCGCATCGCATCCGACCGCGTCTGACGATCGATCAGCCACGCGAACACGCTGGCGGAGATCACCATCATCCCGACCATCGCCGTCGCCCAGGCGAGCGCGCGCACCTCGCGAGCGTCGAGCGGCGTGTCGCTCAGGACGAGGGGGGTGACGCTCATCGCCGTCATCGCGACGAAGTGCAGCGTCGCGATCGCCACCACGATCAATGCGGTGGCGATCGCCAGCCGATGGCGGCCGATCCGGTCCGATCCGAGCACCGCCATCGCAGCGGCGGAGAAGACGTGAGGCGCAGACGATCGACACCGCGACATAGGTGAGGTCCCATGTCACCAGCCCATCGACGCGATAGGCGGCCATGCCGGTATAGTGCATCGCCGAGATGGCGCCCCCGAACCCCGCACCGCCGAGCGCGCCCTGGAGCGCGGTCCGCTCGCGCGTCGCCAGGTAGATCGCGGCGAACGAGCCGGCCACCGCCACCACCAGCGAGGAGATCGTCAGCACCGGATCGAGCGTGACGGGCGCGCCCGCCTCGAACGCCAGCATCGCGACGAAATGGGTGCACCAGATGGTGGCGCCGGCCGCGATCGCGGTGAGGAAGGCCCAGCCGAGGCGCTGGAGGCCCGGCGCATGGCTCGACCGCTCGCACATCTGCACGATCGCGAATGCCCCCGCGCAGCAGATCGCGACCGCGAGCGCCACCAGCCACGGGTCATGTTCGGTGGCGATGCACAGTGCGACCTTGATCATCGATTTCAGCCTGGAAGCGATCGGGAGGAGCTATCAACCTACCCTGTGCGCGCTGGCTGGTTACGACCCCGTAAAGAAACCGGTATCTGCGCCGGCACGGGCGGGCGCCGCTTCGTCCGCCTGCGCGACCGCCTCGCCGACCAGGATCAGCGTCGGGCGGTCGTCGGCCAGCGCGCGGACGGCGAGCGGGAGCAGGTCGAGGCGGGTGCGCAGGCGGCGCTCGTGGGGCAGGCTGACGTCGCAGGCGACCAGCACCGGCGTGGCGGGGTCGAGGCCGGCGGCGATCAGGTTGCGGCTGATGTCGGGCGCGGCCGAGCGGCCCATGTAGAAGGCGGTGGTGGCGCCGGGGTCGGCGAGCGCCCGCCAGTCGAGATCGAGCGGCTCGCCGGCGCGGGCATGGGCGGTGACGAACTGGACGCGGCGGGCGAGGCCGCGCAGCGACAGCGAGATGCCGGCCGATGCCGCGGCGGCGCTGGCGGCGGTGACGCCGGGGCAGATGCGCGCGCGGATGCCGGATGCGGCGAGCGCCGCCATCTCCTCGGCGGCGCGGCCGAACATGGCGGGGTCGCCGCCCTTCAGGCGGACGACGCGCTCGCCGGCCAGTGCGGCGTCGACCAGCAGGCGGTTGATCGCGTCCTGGCCCTGCGAGTGACGGCCCGAGCGCTTGCCGACAGGGACGCGACGGACATGGGCGGGGATGAGATCCAATACGCCGGGGCCGACCAGCGCGTCGTGGAACACCACGCTGGCGGTGCGGAGCAGGCGCTCGGCCTTGCGCGTCAGCAGCTCGGGGTCGCCGGGACCGGCGCCGACCAGCCAGACCTCGCCGGGCATGAAGTCCTCGTCAGCCATGGGCGGTGGTCCTTTCCTCCTCGATCAGACGGCGGATGGCGGGGCGGCACGAGCCGCAGTTGGTGCCCGCCGACAGCGCCGCGCCGACCGCCTCGACGCTGGTCAGGCGCTGGCCGACGATCGCGTCGACGATGGTCTTGAGCCCGACGTCGAAGCACAGGCACACGATCGGCCCGCGATCCGGGGCCGCGCCCGGCGGTGCGCCGGCGAGCAAGGCGGGGCCGGCAGCCGCCTCGCCGATCTGGGCGATCAGCCAGTCGCGGGAAGGGAGCAAGCCGGTACGCGTCACGAACAGCGCGGCGGCGAGCCTGCCCCCCTGCAGGACGGCGATCCGGCGGGTGCCGCGCGAGTTGTCGAGCGCCTCGATCCGCTCGCCCTTCGGCAGCACGGCGTCGAGCCGGTCGGGCTCGCCGCTGCCGGCCAGCTCATAGAGCAGGCCGCCGGGGACACGGACGCGCGTTGCCCAGAGGCAGTCGGGCGGACGGATGTCGCCGTCGGCAAGCAGGAAGCCGCGCCAGTCGACCGCTACCGGCGCGATCGAGGCGGGGGTCGACTTGAAGCCGGGCTGGCCCGAATGCGGATCGGTGAGCGGGCGCGGCAAGAGGCCAGTGCGGCCGCCGGTCGACTGGCGGTCGGTCCAGTGGATCGGGGTGAACAGCTCGCCGCGACGCTGGCCGGTGCTGAGCGTCACGCGGAACAGGCTTTCCCCTTGCGGAGTGGCGACGCGCGCGAGGCCGCCGTCGGTCAGGCCGAGCGCGGCGGCATCGTCGGGGTGGACCTCGACCAGCGGCTCCTCGCGGTGGCGGGCGAGCTTGGGACTCAAACCGGTGCGCGTCATCGTGTGCCAGTGATCGCGGTAGCGGCCGGTGTTGAGCGTCAGCGGCCAGCGCGCGAGCGGGGCCGGCAGCGAGGTCTGGCGGACGGGGATCAGGCGGGCGCGGCCGTCGGGCGTGGGGAAGCGGCCGTCGGCGAAGGGCGTACCGCCCCAGGTGAAGGGCGCCATCTCGTCATAGGCCTGGTTGCCGATCGGGGCGTGGCCCTTGAGGTTGAACAGGCGGCGGCCGTCGTTGCCGTAGGCCGAGAGGCGGGCGTGCTCGCGGAAGATCTCGGCCGGGCGGTCGTAGGCGAAGGCGGTGCCCCAGCCCATGCGGCGGGCGACCTCCTTGACGATCCACCAGTCGGGTTTCGCCTCGCCGGGCGGCGGGAACAGCGGGCGCTGGCGGCTGACGCGGCGCTCGGAGTTGGTGACGGTGCCGTCCTTCTCGCCCCAGGCGGCGGCGGGGAGGCGGACATGGGCATGGGCGCTGGTGTCGGTGTCGGCGATCACGTCCGACACCACGACGAACGGGCACGCCGCCAGCGCCTCGCGCACGCGACCGGCGTCGGGGAGCGATACGGCCGGGTTGGTCGCCATGATCCACAGCGCCTTGATCCGGCCTTCCCCCACCGCGCGGAACAGGTCGACGGCCTTGAGGCCGGGCTTGGTCGCCATGCTCGGCGCGGCCCAGAAGCGGCGGACGCGGGCGACGTTCTCGGGCGCGAAATCCATGTGCGCGGCCAGCGTCGAGGCGAGCCCGCCGACCTCGCGGCCGCCCATCGCGTTGGGCTGGCCGGTGATCGAGAAAGGCGCGGCGCCCGGCTTGCCGATGCGGCCGGTGGCGAGGTGGAGGTTGAGGATCGCATTGACCTGGTCGGTGCCGGTCAGCGACTGGTTGATGCCCTGGCTGAACATCGTGACCGTCCGGGGATGCGCCGCGAATAGGTCGTAGAAGCGCCTGAGGTCGGCCGGCGGCACGTCGCAGGTGCGCGCGACCGACCACAGATCGCTCCCCTCTCCTATCGTTTCCCAGAAACCGTCGGGCACCGTCACGCTCGCGGCGAGGAAGGCTTCGTCGATGAGGCCCTCCGCGCGGCAATGGGCGAGCAGGCCGTTCATCAGCGCGACGTCGCTGCCCGGGCGGATGGCGAGGTGGAGGTCGGCGTCCTCGCAGGTCTCGGTGCGGCGGGGGTCGATCACCACCAGCCTGGTGCCGCGCGCGGCGCGGGCGGCCTGGATGCGCTGGTAGACGATCGGGTGGCACCAGGCGGTGTTGGAGCCGACCAGCACGACGAGGTCGGCGGCGTCGAGGTCGGCGTAGCTCGCCGGCACGATATCCTCGCCGAACGCGCGGTTATGGCCGGCGACCGCGCTCGACATGCACAGGCGCGAGTTGGTGTCGATGTTGGCGGTGCCGATGAAGCCCTTCATCAGCTTGTTGGCGACGTAATAGTCCTCGGTCAGCAGCTGGCCCGAGACGTAGAAGGCGACGCTGTTCGGGCCGTGCTCGGCGATCGCGGCGCGGAAGCGGCGGGCGACGAGGTCGAGCGCCTTGTCCCAGCTCGCGCGGCGCTTGCCGATCATCGGGTGGAGCAGGCGGCCCTCGAGACCGACCGTCTCGCCGAGATGGGTGCCCTTGGAGCAGAGGCGGCCGTGGTTGGCGGGGTGATCGGGGTCGCCCTTGATCGCGACCGAACGCTCGCCGGTGGGGGTGGCGAGGATGCCGCAGCCGACGCCGCAATAGGCGCAGGTGGTGCGGATGGGCGTAGTCATGGCTCCTCCCCGGCACGGGGAGGGGGACCGAGCCGCGTAGCGGCTTGGTGGAGGGGGCTCTCGTCGAGCGAGTCGGTGGCGGAGGGCCCCCTCCACCATTCGCTGGCGCGAATGGTCCCCCTCCCCGTGCCGGGGAGGATCTGGGGGGCTTCCCTCACGCCGCCGCCTTCAGCGCGCCGGTGCGGCAGATGAGGACGCGGCCGGCGTCGATCTTGACGGGGATCGTCGGGGTGCAGCCCTTGTCCTGCCCCTGCGCCTCGCCGGTCGCCAGGGCGATGGTCCAGTTGTGCAGCGGGCAAGCGACGCTGTGGCCGTGGATGATCCCCTGCGAAAGCGGACCGCGCTTGTGGGGGCAGCGGTTGACCAGCGCGAACACCTTGTCGTCGCCGGTGCGGAACACCGCGATCTCCTCGCCGCCGTCGACGGGCACGGTGCGCGCGCCGCGCAGCGGGATCTCGTGCAGCCAGCCGATGTCGAGCCATTCGCCGATCATGCCAGTTCCTCCTCGCGGATGGGTTTGAACGCCGCCATGTGCGCGTGTTGCTCGCGGGCCTGGCCGGCGGCGCGCTCGGCCCAGGGATCGTCCTGGCTGAAGCGCTGGGAATGGAGGAAGCGCTCGGTGAGCGCCTGGCGGCCCTCGTCGTCCTCAACGATGCGCGACTTGATATAGTCGAGGCCGATGCGCTCGATCCACGGCGCGGTTCGTTCGAGGTACCGCGCCTCCTCGCGGTAGAGCTGGATGAAGGCGGCGCAGTAATCGAGCGCCTCCTGCTCGGTCGCGACCTTGCACAGCAGATCGGTGGCGCGGACCTTGATCCCGCCGTTGCCGCCGACGTGGAGCTCGTAGCCCGAATCGACGCAGACCACGCCGAAGTCCTTGATCGTCGCCTCGGCGCAGTTCCTGGGGCAGCCGGACACCGCGATCTTGAACTTGTGGGGCATCCATGAGCCCCAGCTCATCCGCTCGATCTTCACCCCCAGCCCGGTCGAATCCTGCGTGCCGAAGCGGCACCATTCGGAGCCGACGCAGGTCTTCACGGTGCGCAGCGACTTGCCGTAGGCGTGGCCGGAGACCATGCCGGCGGCATTGAGATCGGCCCAGACCGCGGGCAGGTCCTCCTTCCTGATTCCGAAGATGTCGAGGCGCTGGCCACCCGTCACCTTGACCATCGGCGCGTTGTATTTCTCGACGACGTCGGCGATCGCGCGCAGCTCGCGGGGGTTGGTGAGGCCGCCCCACATGCGCGGGACGACCGAATAGGTGCCGTCCTTCTGGATGTTGGCGTGCATCCGCTCGTTGACGAAGCGGCTCTGCTGATCGTCCTGATACTCGCCGGGCCAGGCGCAGAGCAGGTAATAGTTGAGCGCCGGGCGGCACGACGAGCAGCCGTCAGGGGTCGACCAGTGCAGCTTCTGCATCACCTCGGGGATCGACTTCATGTCCTGCGCGACGATCTCCCGCCGGACGTCGTCGTGGCCGAAGCTGGTGCATTTGCAGAGCGTCTTCGGGCCTGCTTCCACAGCGTCGCCGAGGGTGATCGCGAGCAGGTTTTCGACGAGGCCGGTGCAGGAGCCGCAGCTTGCCGATGCCTTGCACCCGGCGCGGACCGCGTCGAGACTGCATGCTCCGGCTTCGATGCAGGCGACGACCTGGCCCTTGCTGACGCCGTTGCAGCCGCAGATCTCGGCATCGTCCGAGAGCGCCGCAACGGCCGCCTTAGGGTCCGCCTGCCCACCTCCTGAGGCATAGGCCTGACCGAAGATGAGGAAGTCGCGCAGGTCCGTGATGTCCTCGCGCTTCTTCAAGAGGTCGAAATACCAGCTGCCGTCGGCAGTGTCGCCGTAGAGGACGGCGCCGACGATGCGGTCGTCCTTGACCACCACCCGCTTGTAGACGCCGCGGCTGGCGTCGCGCAGCACGATGTCCTCGGCGCCGTCGCCGCCCGCGAAGTCGCCGGCGGAAAAGACGTCGATGCCGGAGACCTTGAGCTTGGTCGAGGTGACCGAGCCCCTGTAGCCGGTCGGCTTGCCCGTCAGCCCGTCGGCAAGGGCGCGGCACATCTCCCAGAGGGGAGCGACCAAGCCGTAGACCTGCCCGTCGTGCTCGACGCATTCGCCGACCGCGAGGATCGCCGGGTCGGAGGTGACCATATGGTCGTCGACCTTGATGCCGCGGCCGACCTCCAGCCCGCAATCGCGGGCGAGCGCGACGTTGGGGCGGATGCCGACCGCCATCACCACCAGGCTCGCCGGGATGGTGCGGCCGTCCTTCAACCGCACGCCCTCGACCGCGTCGGTGCCGACGATCTCGGCGGTATCGGCGCCGGTGAGGATGGTCTGGCCGCGCGCCTCCAGCGCCGACTTGAGCAACCAGCCGGCGGCTTCGTCGAGTTGGCGTTCCATCAGGGTCGACATGAGGTGGAGTACGGTCACCTTCATGCCCCTAAGGCTGAGGCCATGCGCCGCCTCCAGGCCGAGGAGGCCACCGCCGATCACCACCGCGTCGCCGCCCTTGTCCGCCGCGGCGAGCATCGCGTCGACGTCGTTCATGTCGCGGAAGCTGATCACGCCGGGCAGGTCCTTGCCCGGCACCGGGATGATGAAGGGATCGGAGCCGGTCGCGATCAGCAGCCTGTCGTAGGCGACGGTGCGGCCGGCGCGGGAGGTGACGGTCCTGCCCACGCGATCGATTGCCGCGACGGGATCGCCGGCGATCAGCTCGATGCCGTTGTCGCGGTACCAGTCATGGCCGTTGATGACGATGTCGTCGAAGCTCTTCTCGCCCGCGAGCACGGGGGAGAGCATGATGCGGTTGTAGTTGACGCGCGGCTCGGCGCCGAAGATCGTCACCTGGTAGCGGTCCGCGTCGCGCGCCAGCAGCTCCTCGATCGCACGGCAGCCGGCCATGCCGTTGCCGACCACCACCAGCCGCTCGCGCCGCGCCGGCGCACCGGCGGATTCCTCCGCTGCCTCCGCCGTCCAGCCGTCGCCCGTAAAGTCCATGTCCCAAGCTCCAGAACGCGAAAAGGCCGCCATGCGAGCCGCCGGAAATCCCGGCGCCCGCATGGCGGCCTTGCCAATTCACCCTGGCCGGCGGTGAAGCCGGCCGATGCGCCGCCGGATCCCGTCGATGGGAGCGGCAGCTATGTCCCGTTCGAGCGACCTTGCCCGAGTCCGTGCATGATGCTGATTCGGAGGCGTAGGTTCAAGAGGAAATTTTGCGGCGCAGCATTCGGACAAGCTCCTCCCCGGCACGGAGAGGGGGACAAGACGCGAAGCGGCTTGGTGAAGGGGGCCCCGCCACAAGCGATATCTTCGGCGGAGGGCCCCCTCCATCACCGGCCTCCGGCCCGCGGTCCCCCTCCCCGTGCCGGGGAGGAGCTTTTTACAGCGCCCAGTCCACTTGCAGCCACAGCTTGCTGGTGTCGGCGGCGAAGCGTTTGGCCTGATAGTCGGCGTAGCGCACCGACAGCGTCGTCTTGCCGAGCTTGCCGCTCGCGAGCAGGTCGATCTCGTCGCCGTAATGACGGACGAGCCGATCGCTGTCGAAATGATGATAGACGGCCTGGAGCGATACCGCGGTGAACGGGCCCAGCCCCTTCCAGCTATGGCCGAGGTTGCCATAAAGATCGCGCACGCCGTCCGGGGGGGTAGTCACCAGCTTGTCGGCCCAGCCCTGGAACTTGAACACCGAGCCGAGCGGCGCCTGGAACGAGGTGAGCGCGACGCCCTTGTCGGCACCCAGCACCTCGTAGCCGCCGCCGAGCTTCCACCCGCCGATGCCGAGGGCCGCGTCGATCAGGTAATAGTCGGCGCGATAGTCGTTCGGGTTGTGGTGATAGTCGGCCTGGGTGGCATAGCTCGCCTGCCAGAACAGCTTCACGTCCTTCGCCAGCGGACGCGAGCCGGCGAGGCGGGCGCCATAGGTCTGGCTCGATAGGCGGAAGCCCTGCACCGCGGCCTCGTCCTGGTCGACGAGATAGGCGAAGCCGGTCAGCGTGCCGAGCGGCGTCGCGTAGCCGAGGTTGGCGAAGACATTGTCGCCCGACACCGCCTGCTGGCGCGCGTCGTGGCCGTCGATGCCCCAGATGGTGCGCACGCTCCAGGCGTAGCTGAGGTCGGCCTTGAGGCCCTTGAGCGGGGTCCATTCGGCGCGCACCGCGTCGAAGGTCTGGCCGTTCTGGCGGAAGTCCGCGGCGCCGACGAAGCGCTCGTCGTCGAGGGTGATCCGCTGGCGTCCTGCGGTGAGGGTGAGCGCGGGCGAGCGATATTGGAGCTGCGCGCGGTAGAGCGCGATATCCTGCGGATCGTTGATCAGCGGCCGCGTCGCCGCGCCGTGCAGCCCGTCATAATGGTCGCCGGCGATCGAGAGCGTGCCCTGCGCCTCGACCAGCGCGCTCCAGCCGCCGCTGGTGGCGGAGACGCCGGTGCGGACGCGGGCGGTCAGCGCGCCGCTGTCGTCGGCGAGGTCGTCCTGATCGACCTGTTCGTAGCGCAGCCGCGCCTCGGCGAGCGGTTTCAGGGTGATTTCCTGCGCATAAGCCGGCCCTGCGGCGGCCAGCGCGGCCGCCGTTACGACGATCTTCCGCATCGATACCCCCTTTAGATGCGAGCGGCGGAGCCGAGGCTCCAGGTCGCGCGCCATGTCCCCTTGACCCAGGTCAGTCCCGCGAGCGCGAGCAACGCAAGGCCGGCGAAGATCAGGAAGCCGGGCTGGTAGCTGCCGGCGAACTGCTTGGCGAAGCCCAGCGACGAGGCGAGGTAGAAGCCGCCGATCCCGCCGGCCATGCCGACGAGGCCGGTCATCACGCCGATCTCCTCGCGGAAACGCTGCGGCACGAGCTGGAACACCGCGCCGTTCCCCGCCCCCAGCGCGAGCATCGCCACCACGAAGGTCGTCAGCGCGCTGGCGACGCCAGGGGCGGCGCTGACGCCGGCGAGGGCGAGCGCGGCGACGGCGAATACCACGGTCAGCGTCTTCACCCCACCGATCGCATCGGCCAGCGCGCCGCCGATCGGGCGGATCAGCGAGCCCGCGAACACGCAGGCGGCGGTGGCATAGCCGGCCATGACGGTGGTGAGGCCGAAGCGGTCGGTGAAGTAGATCGGCAGCGACGCGGCGAGCCCGACGAAGCCGCCGAAGGTGACCGAATAGAAGCCCATCAGCCACCAGGCGTCGGCGGTCTTCAGCGGCTGGAGATAGGCGGCGATCGGCTTGGCCGGCGGCGCGTTGGGGGCGTCCTTGGCCAGGATCATATAGGCGGCGAACACCAGCGCGAGCGGGATGCAGGCGAGCCCCAGCACCGCGTTCCAGCCGAACAGCTTGGCCAGCGTCGGCGCGAACAGCGCGGCGAGCACGGTGCCCGAATTGCCCATGCCGGCGAGGCCCATCGCCTTGCCCTGATGCTCGGGCGGATACCAGCGGCTGGCGAGCGGCAGCGCGATCGCGAAGCTCGCTCCGGCGAAGCCCAGGATCACGCCGAGCGCCAGCGTGCCGGCGAAGCTGTTCACGCCGAGCAGCCAGGCGGTGAACAGGCCGGCGATGACGATGAGCTGGCTGATCGCGCCGGAGCGCTTGGGGCCGATACGGTCGACGAGCAGGCCGTTGACCAGCCGCAGCACCGCGCCGGCGAGCGTCGGCGTCGCCACCATCAGCCCCTTCTCGGCGGGGGTCAGGTGGAGGGTCTTGGCGATCTCGGGCGCGAGCGGGCCGAGCAGCACCCACACCATGAAGGCGAGATCGAAATAGAGGAAGGCGGCGATCAGCGTGGGCTTGTGCCCTGCTTTCCAGAAATCGCTTTTCTTCCCGGTCTTCGCACTGTCCCAGAATGTCGTGGCCATGGAACCCTCGCTTGTTGCGCGTGGACATGAAAAAAGCCGCCCCCAGCCTGCTGCGCATCGGCAGCGGCGGGACAGCGGCTTTGCTGATTCGTGTTGGCGGAGGTGCGCCCGACGCTGGGGCCCTTCCGCATGTCTCGGCGCGCAGCGTCGCGCGTCCGAGGGCTAAAGCTTCCTCATTTCGTCACATTTCGCAAGTGCAAAAATTTCATTGCGGAGCAGCAAAGCTCCTCCCCGGCACGGGGAGGGGCTTTTTATCGCCTGAACCGCGCCAGATACCCTTCGATATCCGCCGGATCGAACACCGCCCCGTCGAAGAAGCGGTCCGGGCCCAACGTCAGCGCGCCCTGATGGGCGCCGACCGGCAGCGGCGCGGCGAGGGCGCCTTCCACCTTCATGCTGGCGCCCGGCATCGGCTGGCCGGCGCCGCCGAGCGCGCGACGGTAGATGTCGGAGCGGAACACTTCCGCCGCCTGGCGCTCGTTCGCGGCGCTCGGCTTCACCATCCCCCAGCGCACGAGCTGCGAATAGATCCACAGCGCCTGGCTGCGCCACGGGAAGCCCGCCGCCTCGCGGTGGAACAGCATGAAGTCGGGCGTATCCACCGGGGCATCGCCGCAGTGCAGCACGATTCGGCCGGCGAGCGCGGCGGTGATCAACTCGGCGCTCTGGCCGACATGCTCGGGCCGCTCGAGCAGCGTGGCGAGCTCCTCGCGATTGGCGGGATCGTCGCACCACGCCGCCGCCTCGGCGAGCGCGAGGAGCAGGCGGTCGACCGTCTCCGGATTCGCCTCCAGCCAGTCGGCGCGGGTCGCCAGCACCTTCTCGACGCCGCGGCGCCAGATGTTGACGCCCACCGCGATGATCTCGCCCAGTCCTTCCGCCACCGCGACGCTGTTCCACGGCTCGCCCGCGGTGAAGCCGTCGATCTCGCCGAGCCGCAGCGCCTCCGCCATCAGCGAGGGCGGCAGCACGCGCAGGCTGACGTCGCGGTCCGGGTCGATGCCGGCATAGGCGAGCCAGTAGCGCAGCATCAGCGCGTGGCTGGAGAAGCGGTGGACGATGCCGATCACCGGCTTGCGGCGGTAGAGGCCAATCGCGTTGGCGAAGTCGTGCGCGGTCGCCTCGGGATCGCGGACGCGCTGGACGGGATCGGGATCGAGCGCGGCGGTGAACTCGCTGCCCATCACCAGCGCATTGCCGTTGAGGTTGAGCTTGAACGGCGCGGCGAGCGCGGCGCGGTGCTGGCTGAGGCCCAATGTCACCGCGATCGCGAGCGGGGCGAGCATGTGCGCGGCCTGGACCTGGCCGTAGACCAGCCGGTCGCGGAGCGTCGCCCAGGAGGTGGTGCGCGTGAGCGTGAGAGCGATGCCGTGCTTATCGGCGAAGCCCTTGGCGTGGGCGACGATGATCGGCGCGCTGTCGGTGAGGGGCAGGAAGGCGATGGCGAGCGGGGTCATGGCTGCCCTCCCAGCAGGCTGTGCGCGGTGATCAGCGCCTCCGCCACGTCGACGATGCGCTTGTTCTGGTTCATCGCGGTGGTGCGCAGCAGCGCATAGGCGTCGGGCTCGGCGAGGCCGCGGGTCTCCATCAGGATCGTCTTGGCGCGATCGATGGTCTTGCGGTCGGCGAGCGCGGTGCGCGCCTCGTCGAGCTCGGCCTGCATCCGGGCGAAGGCGTTGAAGCGGCGGATGGCGAGGTCGAGGATCGGCTTGACCCGCTCCTTGCGCAGGCCGTCGACGACATAGGCGGAGACGCCGGCGTCGATCGCGGCGCCGATCATCGCATCGTCCGACTGGTCGACGAACATGGCGATCGGCCGCGCGAGGGCGCGGCTCACCGCCAGCATTTCCTCCAGCGTGTCGCGACTCGGGCTGCCGAGGTCCATCAGCACGACGTCGGGGGCCATCCGCTCGATCTTGGCGACGAAGGCGCCCTGCGGCGGCACGACATGGATGTCGTCATAGCCGGCGTCGCGCAGCCCCTCCTCGAGCACGCTCGCACGCAGGCCGCTATCATCGACGATCACGATCCGCACGGCAGAGCTTTCCCAGGCACGGGTGTGTCCCATGCATGGAGCGGGGGTGGCCGGTCAACGGCCGATCTGATCGTCATCCCGGCGAGGGTCCCATCAAAGTATTACTTTGATGGGCGCCCTGAACGCCGGGATCTCAGGCGGAAACGCGATGCGGCACGAGATCCCGGCTTTCGCCGGGATGACGGAAGCTATGAATGAAGGTCAGGCGACGCGTTCGGGGAAGCCGGGCGTGGCGCGATGTTCCTCGTGCCAGCGCTTGCGCCAGGAGAGACCGGCCAGACCGAAGGGAATAGCGGCAAGGAGAGCGAAGATCAGCGTCAGGCGCAGGAACATGCCCTGCGGAAGCGCAGCCACGAAAGACCCGGCGACGGCGACGAACAGCGCGATCGCGCCCCATTCGGGATGATGGACTCGCCGGAAGATGGCGCAGAGCAGCGCGCACAGGACGACGCCGACCGCCATGCTGCCCAATATCAGGCCAAGTGTCTCTATGACTGCGAAAATAATGTTCATGCGACCTCTCCTGAGGCCGCCGTGTCTTTACGGGCTTCTCGGGCCTTGCGGCCTCGGTGATTGTCATACTCCGATTTCGAGAAAAATGCAACTAAAATAGCAAGCTAGCCGAATCGGTCGAGGAATCCGGCGAGCATCGGCTTGAGGCGGATGATCTCCTCGCGATGCGTCGCGGAGAGGCGTTCGAGCAGGTCCTGCGCCTTGGGCGTCAGCGCGATCAATGCGCGGCGGCGATCGGCGGGAGAGGCTTCGCGGCGGACCAGCCCCAGCGCCTCGAGCCGGTCGACGAGGCCGGTCGCGCTGTGCGGTTTCAGGATCAGCCGGTCGGCGAGGTAGCCGATCGTCACCTCCCCGCTCCCCGCTCCGCGAATCGCGAGCAGCGCCTGATGCTGCTGCGGCGTCAGGCCCCACTCCGCGGCGCGCCCTTCGCTGAACGCGAGGAATTCGCGGAGCAGGTGGCGGAAATCGGCAAGCGCCGCGTAGTCGGCATCGGTCAACTTGCGCCTCGACGTCATCGGCACCTCATCGATTGAAATACATCGCGATGCGATATATCTGGCCCGCGTCTTCCCTCAAAACCGGTCCGAGGCCATGTCCGCGTCCGCAGAGCGTGCCGTCAATCCCCGTCATCTCGCCGATCACAGCGCCGATCGGCGGATGCTGATGCTCGCGGCGGCCGCGATCGTCGTCGGCACCGGGGGCGCGTTCGGGGCGTGGGTGCTGCTCAAGCTGATCGCGGTGGCGACCAACCTGTTCTGGTTCATGCGCCTTTCGACCGCGCCGGTCGAAATCACCGACAGTTCGGTGGGCGTCCTGGTCGTCGTCATCCCGGTGATCGGCAGCCTGATCATCGGGCTTATGGCGCGGTTCGGGTCGGAGAAGATCCGGGGGCACGGCATTCCCGAGGCGATCGAGGCGATCCTCTATGGCGAGAGCCGGCTGTCGCCCAAGGTGGCGCTGCTCAAGCCGCTGTCGTCGGCGGTGTCGATCGGCAGCGGCGGGCCGTTCGGCGCGGAAGGGCCGATCATCATGACCGGCGGCGCGATCGGATCGCTGTTCGCGCAGCGCTTTCGCCTCAGCGCCGCCGAGCGCAAGACGCTGCTCGTCGCGGGCGCGGCGGCGGGGATGACCGGCATCTTCGCGACGCCGGTGGCGGCGGTGCTGCTCGCGGTCGAGGTGCTGCTGTTCGAATGGAAGCCGCGCAGCTTCGTGCCGGTGGTGGTGGCGGTGCTCGCCGCGCTCGCCTGGCGACCGCTGCTGCTGGGGGTCGGGCCGCTGTTCCCCTTCCCGATCGTCGAGGCTGAGGCGTGGTGGTGGAGCGCGGCGGCGCTGGGGCTGGGGGCGCTGGTGGGGCTGGAGGCGTCGCTGCTGTCCGCGCTGCTCTATCGAATCGAGGATGCGTTCCACCGGCTGCCGGTGCACTGGATGTGGTGGCCGGCGATCGGCGCGATGGCGGTGGGGATCGGCGGGCTGATTGACGCGCATGTGCTGGGGGCGGGATACGGCAATATCCAGGCGCTGCTCGACGGGTCGCTGGCGATCCGCGTGGTGCTGGCGCTGCTGGTGGTGAAGGCGCTGGTGTGGCTGATCGCGCTGGGATCGGGCACCTCGGGCGGCGTGCTGGCGCCGTTGCTGATCCTGGGCGGGGCGCTCGGCTATCTGGTCGGCTGCTTCCTGCCGGGGCCACCGGGATTCTGGGCGATGATCGGCATGGCCGGGATCATGAGCGGCGCGATGCGGGCGCCGCTAACCGGCGCGCTGTTCGCGGTCGAGCTCACCGGGCATTTCGGCGCGCTGCCGCATACGATCGCCGCATCGGTCGGCGCCTATGCGGTGAGCGTGCTGGTGATGCGCCGCTCGATCCTGACCGAGAAGATCGCGCGGCGCGGGCGGCACATCCTGCAGGAATATACGGTCGATCCGCTCGATTTCCTCCAGGCCGAGCAGATCATGACGCCGGAGCCGGCGACCTTGCCGGGCGCGATGTCGGTGCGTGATGCGGCGACCTTCTTCACCGAGCGGGCCGAGCATCGCAGCTATCCGGTGGTCGACGCGGAGGGACGGCTGATCGGGCTCGCCTCGCGATCCGATGCGCTGCGCTGGCAGGTGGACGGCGGCAACCTCCAGGCGCCGATCGCCGACGTGCTGTCGGACGCGTCGCAGCCCTTCGCCTTCCGCCACACACCGATCGGGGAGGTCGCCGACCTGATGGTGGAGACAGGGGTCGGGCGCATCCCGATCGTCGAGGGCGAGGATCGGCGCGTTGTCGGCATCCTCTCCCGCCACGATCTTCTCAAGGCACGCAGCGTCCGCCGCCGGGCGGAGCTGGAGCGGGTGCGGAGCTAAGTTACCTTGCCGCGAGCGCGGTAGCGTTCGTCGTCCCAGGCCCCGCTTGCGAGCAGGTCGGCGAGGATGTCGGCGGCGCGCCAGACCTCCTCAAAGCTGGTGTAGAGCGGGGTGAAGCCGAAACGCAGCAGGTCGGGTGCGCGGAAGTCGCCGATCACGCCGCGCGCGATCAGCGCCGCCATTACAGGGAAGCCGTCGGTGTGGGCGAAGGAGATATGGCTACCACGCTGGGTGCGCTCGCGGGGCGAGGCTAGCGTCAGACCGGGGCATTTGGCCTCGACCTCGGCGACGAACAGGTCGGCGAGCGCCTGGCCCTTGGCGTAAAGGGCTGCGGGGTCGACATCTTCGAAGGTCGCAAGGCCCGCTTCCAGCGCCGCCAGCCCGAGGATCGGCGGGGTGCCGCACAGCCAGCGGCGCATCGTCGGGCAGGGGGCATAGTCATCGCCGAACGCGAACGGCGCGGCATGGCCCATCCAGCCGGTGAGCGGCGAGGTGAGCAGCGCCTGGTGCCGCTCGGCGACGTAGAGGAAGGCCGGCGCGCCGGGACCGCCGTTCAGATATTTGTAGCCGCAGCCGACCGCGAGATCGGCGTTCGCCGCGCCGAGATCGACCGGTACCGCGCCGGCGCTGTGGCTGAGGTCCCACAGCATCAGCGCGCCCGCCCCTTGGGCCGCCGTCGTCACCGCGGCCATGTCGAACATCTCGGCGGTGCGGTAGTGGACGTGGGTCAGCATCACCACCGCCACCGTCTCGTCGATCGCCTCGATGATGCGGTCGCGTGGAGCCGTGCGCATCTCGACTTGGCCCCCGGCAGCGATGCCCTGCGCCATGTAGAGATCGGTGGGGAAATTGCCCGGCTCGGTCAGGATCACCCGCCGTTCCGGCCGCGCGGCGAGCGCGGCCATCAGTAGCTTGTAGAGATTGACGGAGGTCGAATCGGCGACGACCACCTCATCCGGCTTCGCGCCGATCAGCGGGGCGATCCTCCCGGCGACGCGGGTCGGCGCATCGATCCAGCCGGCGTCGTTCCAACTGCGGATCAGCCCCTCGCCCCATTCGCGCTCGACCGTCTCCGCCATTCGCGCCGGAGTCGCCCGGGGCAACGCGCCGAGCGAGTTGCCGTCGAGGTAGATCACGCCCTCCGGCAGTGCGAACCGCTCGCGAAGCCGGCGCAGCGGGTCGGCGGCGTCGAGCGCCCGCGCCTCGTCCCGCGTCACAGCCGCGTCCGCACGCTGAGCAGTTCGGGGAAGAAGCCTTCCTTCAACACGTTCGCGAGATAGGCGACGCCGGCGGTGCCGCCGGTACCGGTCTTGAAGCCGATCACCCGCTCGACGGTCTTGAGATGGCCGAAGCGCCAGAGCTGGACGTGATATTCGAGGTCGACCAGCTTCTCGGCGAGCTCGTAGAGGTCCCAGTGACGGTCGGGATCGGCGTAGACCGCGGCCCAGGCGCGCTCGACCGCCTCTGAGGCGACATAGGGCTGGGTCCAGTCGCGTTCCGTCGGGACGTCGAAGCCGCGGCGGGCGAGCAGGCGGATCGATTCGTCGTAGAGGCTCGGCCGTTCCAGCTCCGCGCGGAGCGCCGCGGCGACCGCGGGCTCGCCTTCATGGATGTCGACCATCTCGGGCTTCTTGTTGCCGAGCAGGAACTCGACGTGGCGATACTGGTCCGACTGGAAGCCCGAGGAGGTGCCGAGCTTGCCCCGCATCCTTGTGTAGTCGGCCGGGGTCATCGTCGCGAGCACCTCCCACGACTGGATGAGCTGCGACTGCACGCGCGCGACACGGCTCATCATCTTGAAGGCCGGGGCGAGATCGTCGGCGACGATGCATTCGCGCGCGGCGCGCAGCTCGTGGAGGCAGAGCTTGAGCCAAATCTCCGACGCCTGGTGGATCGAGATGAACAGCAGCTCGTCGTGCGCGTCGCTGAGCGGCGTCTGGAGATCGAGCAGCTCGGGGAGGCGGAGATAGCTGCGGTAGGTGATGTTGGACATGCGCCTCCCCTACTCCGTTCGCCCCGAGCTTGTCGAAGGGCTGTCCTTTCTTCTACCGCAATCCCATCAGCCCGAAGGGAGAGGATATGAAGACCCGCGCCGCCGTCGCCTTCGAGGCGAAGAAGCCGCTCGAGATCGTCGAGGTCGACCTGGACGGGCCCAAGGCCGGCGAGGTGCTGGTCGAGATCATGGCGACCGGCATCTGCCACACCGACGCCTATACGCTGGACGGGCTGGACAGCGAGGGGCTGTTCCCCTCGATCCTGGGCCATGAGGGCGCCGGCATCGTGCGCGAGGTCGGGGCAGGCGTGACCAGCGTGAAACCCGGGGATCATGTGATCCCGCTCTACACGCCCGAATGCCGCCAGTGTAAGTCGTGCCTCAGCGGGAAGACCAACCTGTGCACCGCGATTCGCGCGACCCAGGGCAAGGGGCTGATGCCCGACGGCACCACGCGGTTCAGCTACAAGGGGCGGCCGATCTTCCATTACATGGGCTGCTCGACCTTCTCGAACTTCACCGTGCTACCCGAGATCGCAGTGGCCAAGATCCGCGAGGACGCGCCGTTCCAGACGAGCTGCTACATCGGCTGCGGCGTCACCACCGGCGTCGGTGCGGTGGTCAACACGGCGAAGGTGCAGGTCGGCGACAAGGTCGTGGTGTTCGGCCTGGGCGGCATCGGGCTCAACGTGATCCAGGGCGCGAAGATGGTCGGCGCGGACGTGATCGTCGGCGTCGACATCAATCCCGACCGCGAGGAATGGGGCCGCAGGTTCGGCATGACCCACTTCATCAACGGCAAGGGCAAGAGCCGCGAGGAGGTGATCGCCGAGGTGCTCGCGCTGACCGACGGCGGGGCGGACTACAGCTTCGACGCGACCGGCAACACCGAGGTGATGCGCACCGCGCTCGAATGCTGCCACCGCGGCTGGGGGACAAGCATCATCATCGGCGTGGCCGAGGCGGGCAAGGAGATCGCGACCCGCCCCTTCCAGCTCGTCACCGGCCGGGTGTGGAAGGGCACCGCGTTCGGCGGCGCCAAGGGACGCACCGACGTGCCGAAGATCGTCGACTGGTACATGAACGGCAAGATCGCGATCGACCCGATGATCACCCATGTCCTGAGCCTCGAGGAGATCAACCGGGGCTTCGACCTGATGCATGCCGGCGAGAGCATCCGCTCCGTGGTGGTCTATTGATGCGGATGCTCGCCCTCGCGGCGCTGGTCGCCGCTGCGCCCGCCGCCGCCCAGACGCCCGAAGCCGACGTCGCTCGCATCCGGGCGAGCGCGCCGTTCAAGGCGGCGATCGCCGACCTCGATCGGGGCCATGACCGGTTCGTCGCGGAGATCGTCGAGATCACCGAAATCCCGGCGCCGCCGTTCAAGGAAGCCGAACGCGCCAAGGCGATGGCGGAGAAGTTCCGCGCGGTCGGCCTTCAGGACGTGACGATCGACGCCGAGGGCAATGTCCTCGGCCTGCGCCCCGGCAGCGATCCGGGCGCCAAGCTGGTCGTGATCTCCGCGCACCTCGACACCGTGTTTCCCGAAGGCACCGACGTGAAGGTGAAGCGCCAGGGCACCCGCCTCGCCGCGCCGGGCGTCGGCGACGACACGCGCGGGCTCGCGGCGCTGCTCGCCTATGCCCGCGCCCTCGACGCCGGCCAGATCAGGACGCGCGCGCCGATCCTGTTCGTGGCCGACGTCGGCGAGGAAGGGCGCGGCGACCTGCGCGGCGTCCGCTATCTGTTCACCAAGGGGCCGATGAAGGGGCGGATCGGCGCCTTCTTCTCGGTCGACGGCAGCGGCGCGGCGCGGGTCACGCGCGCGGGCGTGGGATCGAAGCGCTACCGCGTCACCTTCAAGGGGCCGGGCGGGCACAGCTACGGCGCGTTCGGGATCGTCAATCCGATGGCAGCGATGGCGGGCGCGGTGAGCGAGCTCTACCGGATCAAGCTGCCGGCAAGCCCGCGCACCACCTATTCGGCGAGCGTCACCGGCGGCGGCACCTCGGTCAACGCGATCCCCGACGAGGTGTTCGTCGACGTCGACATGCGCTCGGAGAGCGCGAAGGCGCTGGCGGCGCTGGAGAAGCGTTTCCTCGGCATCGTCAAGGCCGCGGTCGATGCCGAGAACGCCGCGCGCTCGACCCGCGTCGGCAAGATCACCGCCGAGCCGGAGGTGATCGGCGACCGCCCCGCCGGCGCCACGCCGGCCGGCGATCCGCTGGTGAGGGCCACCGCGGCGGCGGTGCAGGCGTTCGGCTATGCGCCGGAGTTCGACGCCTCCTCGACCGACGCCAACCTGCCGATGAGCCTCGGCATCCCGGCGGTGACGATCGGGTCGGGCGGCAGCGGCGGGCGCGCCCATGCGCCCGATGAATGGATCGACGTCGCCAAGCCGGAAAGCGTGCGGGGCCTTTCGGTCGGGCTGCTTGCCCTGATCGGCGCGACGGGGATGGCGCCGTGAGGCCGTTGCCATCGCTGACCGCAGGATGATTCCACGCCGAAGCAGGCGCGAATGATGTCAAAGGGCGAGCGACCAGGTCTGCCCGATCAGGTCCTTGCCGAAGGAATGGTGCGGCGCCTCCTCGACCAGCGTGAAGCCTGCGCGCACGTAGATGCTGCGGGCCGCCGCGAGGACGCTGTTGGTCCAAAGGTCCAGCTGCCGGTATCCGAGCGCCCGTGCCCGCTCGATGCAGGCCGCCACCAGCATCTTGCCGACACCGGCGCCGCGCGCGTCGGGCTCGACGTACAGCAGGCGCAGCTTGGCCACGCCCGGCTCGTCCCCGCGCACGAGGAAGATCGATCCGGCCATCCGGCCGTCGATCTCCGCGATCCAGGCGGCGTCGCGGGCGGGATCGAACGACTGGTGGAAATCGGCGAGGATGCGCGCGACCAGGGCTTCATAGTCGCTGTTCCAGCCATATTCCTCCGCATAGAGGATCGCCTGCCGCGCGATGACCAGGCCCATGTCGCCGGGCCTCAAATCGCGCAACGTGACTGCCGGTGCGGTCTCGGCCTCGAAGATGCGGGTAATGGTGGAGGCGGCCGAAAGCAGGCGCCCTCGCCGGCTTTGCGGCAGTCCCTCGAGCAGCGCACCGATCGCCGCCCTCGTGTTTCCCTCCAGGGCGGCAAACGCCTTGCTCCCCTCCTCCGTGAGTGAGAGCAGCTGCTGGCGGCCATGGGCCGGGTCCTCGCGCGATGCCACCAGCCCGCGTGTTACCAGCCGCTTCACCGTGCGGCTCATCTGCGCGCGATCGACGTTCAGCGCCCGCGCGATCTCCGCCGCCGTCGGATCGGTGCGGTGTGCGAGTTCGTAGAGGATCCGGGCCTCGCTCAGCGTGAACGGGCTGCCGTCGAGCCTGGCGTGGAGAAGGCCGAGCCGGCTGGTGTAGAGCCGGTTGAATGCGCGCAGGTCGGCGACGGCGCTCTCGTGCTGATGCGTCATGCGCGGGCTCCGTAGTGTTGATTTGATCAACACTACGGAATGTTGATCGAGTCAACATCTATCCGCGCGAGATCACCTTCGCGCCTTCGCCTCTGCCCGGAACCTGTGCAGCAGCGGCTCGGTGTAGCCGTTGGACTGGGTCAGCCCCTCGAAGATCAGCGCGCGGGCGGCCTGGAAGGCGAGGCTGTCCTCCTCATGGCCCGCCATCGGGCGGTAGAGCGGGTCGCCGGCGTTCTGCGCGTCGACCTTCGCCGCCATGCGCCGGAGCGCCGCGTCGACCTGCTCCGGCGTCGCCACGCCGTGCAGCAGCCAGTTGGCGATGTGCTGCGAACTGATGCGCAGCGTCGCGCGGTCCTCCATCAGGCCGACGTCGTCGATGTCGGGCACCTTGGAGCAGCCGACGCCCTGGTCGATCCAGCGCACGACATAGCCGAGGATGCCCTGGGCGTTGTTGTCGAGCTCGCGCGCGACCTCCGCCTCGCTCCAGTTGCGGCCGCCGGCGAGCGGCACGGTCAGCAGCCTGCCGAGCGCGGGGACCGGCTCGCCCGCGATCTCGCGCTGGCGGGCGAAGACGTCGACCTGGTGATAGTGGAGCGCGTGCAGCGTCGCCGCCGTCGGGCTCGGCACCCAGGCGGTATTGGCGCCGCTCGTCGGATGGGCGATCTTCTGCGCGAGCATGTCCGCCATCCGGTCGGGCGCGGCCCACATGCCCTTGCCGATCTGCGCCTTGCCGGAGAGGCCGCAGGCGAGGCCGATGCGCACGTTGCGATCCTCATAGGCCTTGATCCAGTCGGTCCCCTTCATCTCGGCCTTGGGGACCACCGCGCCGGCGTGCATCGAGGTGTGGATCTCGTCGCCGGTGCGGTCGAGGAAGCCGGTGTTGATGAAGACGATGCGGTCCTTCACCGCCCGGATGCACGCGGCGAGATTGGCCGAGGTGCGGCGCTCCTCGTCCATCACGCCGACCTTGATCGCATGACGGGCGAGGCCGAGCAGGTCCTCGACCGCGTCGAACAGGCGGTCGGTGAAGGCGACCTCGTCGGGGCCGTGCATCTTGGGTTTGACGATATAGACCGAGCCGGCGCGGCTGTTGCGATGCTTGCCGAGCCCGCGCAGGTCGTGGAGCGCGACCGCGCTGGTCATGATCGCGTCGAGGATGCCCTCCGGCGCCTCGCCGCCGTCGACGAGCTTCACCGCCGGCGTGGTCATCAGGTGGCCGACGTTGCGCACGAACAACAGGCTGCGGCCGGGAAGCACGAGGTCGTCGGCGTTGGGACGCTGATAGACGCGGTCGCCGTTCAGGCGGCGGGTCATCGTCTTCCCGCCCTTCTCGAACGTCTCCTCGAGGTCGCCGCGCATCAGGCCGAGCCAGTTGGCATAGGCCGCCACCTTGTCCTCGGCGTCGACGGCGGCGATCGAATCCTCGAGGTCGACGATGGTGGTGAGCGCCGCCTCCAGCAGCACGTCGGCGATGCCGGCGGGATCGTCCCTGCCGATCGGATGGCTGCGGTCGATCACCACCTCGATGTGCAGACCGTTGTGGTGGAACAGCAGGTTGTCGCCCTTCGAGCCGACGAACTGGCCGGGGTCGGCGAGGTCGAGGTCGCCGCTAATGAAATCCTTCCAGCTTCCCGACTTGAGCGGCACCGCCTTGTCGAGGAACTCGCGGGCATAGGCGATCACCTGGGTGCCGCGCTCGGCATCATAGCCACCGGGCTTGGCTGCGCCGGGCAGCGCATCGGTGCCGTAGAGCGCGTCGTAGAGGCTGCCCCAGCGCGCGTTGGCCGCGTTGAGGACGAAGCGGGCATTGAGCGCCGGCACGACGAGCTGCGGGCCGGCCATCGTCGCGATCTCGGGATCGACGTTCTCGGTGCCGATCGCGAACGGCGCCGGCTCGGGTACGAGATAACCGATCTCGCTGAGGAACGCCTCGTCGGCTTGGCCGCCCTCCACCAGGCGCGTATCGATCGCCGCCTGAAGCGCGTCGCGTCGCGCGAGCAGCTCCCGGTTCTCCGGAACGAAGCGTTCGAAGATCGCCGCCGTGCCCGACCAGAATTCCTCCGCCGCGATCCCCAGCGGCGGCAGCACCTGCTCCTCGACGAACGCGGCCAGGGGAGCGGCCACCGACAGGCCAGCGCGGGGAACATAGGTCATCGCAGAATGCCTCCAACGGAACGAACGGGCCTGGGGAGGCCCCCGCCGCTTAAGCCGATCCGGCCCGGGGGATCAACCTGAGGGTGGATTTGTAACCGGTTACAGCGCACGCTATCGGGCGATGAGCGCCGAGTCGGCAGGACGAAACGACAGGGAGGATGGCTTGAACGGCACGACGATCACGCGGCGCGGCGCGCTGATGGCGGCGGGGACGGTGATCGCCTGGGCGCATTCGCCGGCGCGCGCGCTGCTGCTCCAGGCGGGGAAGGATGGCGGATCGCACGCGGCGATCGACGCGCTGGTCGGGCGGATGACCGTCGAGGAGAAGTGCGGGCAGCTCACGCTGATGGCCGCGGCCTGGGCGGGCGCCGGGGCAAATGCGCTCAACCCGCCGCAGGCCGGCGCCGGCTTCGAGGCGCAGCTCGAGGAGGTGCGGAAGGGCCGGCTCACCGGCGTGTTCAACGGCAACGGCGCCGAGATGGCGCGGCGGATGCAGACGGTCGCCATGAAGGAATCGCGGCTGAAGGTCCCGCTGATCTTCGCCGCCGACGTGATCCATGGGCACCGCACCGTCTTCCCGGTTCCGCTCGCCGAAGCGGCGAGCTTCGACCCCACGCTCGCCGAGCGCGCTGCGCGCGTCGCCGCGGTCGAGGCGGCGGCGGCGGGGATCGACTGGACCTTCGCGCCGATGGTCGACATCGCCCGCGACCAGCGCTGGGGCCGCGGCGTCGAGGGCGCCGGCGAGGACGTGCTGCTCGGCATCGACATGGCGGCGGCGCGCGTGAAGGGATTTCAGGGCAAGTCGCTGTGGGACGACGACGCCGTCGCCGCCTGCGCCAAGCATTTCGCCGCCTATGGCGCGGCGGAGGCGGGGCTCGACTACAACAGCGTCGACATCTCCGAGCGGACGCTGCGCGAGGTCTATTTCCCGCCGTTCGAGGCCGCGCTGGCGGCAGGCGTGCCGACCTTCATGGCCTCGTTCAACGAGCTGTCCGGCATCCCCGCCACCGGCAACCGCTGGCTGCAGACCGAGGTGCTTCGCGGCGAATGGGGCTTCGGCGGGCTGGTCGTTTCCGACTACACCGGCGACGAGGAGATGATCGCGCACGGCTTCGCGGCGGATGCGCGCGAGGCGACCAAGCTCGCCTTCATGGCCGGCGTCGACATGTCCATGCAGAGCGGATTCTACATCAAGCACCTGCCGGGGCTGGTGAACGACGGCAGCGTGCCGATGGCGCGGCTCGACGAGGCGGTGCGGCGCGTGCTGGCGCTGAAGGCGACGCTCGGATTGTTCGACGATCCGTTCCGTCGCCTCGATCCCAGGCGCGAGAAGGCGCGCTCGCGCACCCGCGCCAACCTGGCGGTCGCGCGCGACGCGGCGCGCAAGTCGATCGTGATGCTGCGCAACGAGGGCGAGCTGCTGCCGCTCCGCAAGTCTGGGCAGCGGATCGCGCTGATCGGGCCTTTCGCCGAGGGGAAGCACGACCTGATCGGACCGTGGAACGTCTATGGCGACGACGGCCAGGCGGTCGATATCGCCACGGGCATGCGTGCGGAACTGACCGACGCAACGGCACTGACGGTGACGCCCGGCTGCCAGCCGTTCGCACCCATTCCGGGCGGCATCGACGCCGCGGTCGCCGCCGCGCGTGCGGCGGACGTCGCGGTGCTGGTGCTCGGCGAGACGCAGGACATGTCGGGCGAAGCCAAGTCGCGCACCTCGCTCACCCTCCATCCCGCGCAGCAGGCGCTGGCCGAGGCTATCGCCGCGACCGGCAAGCCCTATGTCGTGCTGCTCAAGAACGGGCGCGCGCTGGAGCTGCAGGGCGCGGTGCTGAGCGCGCCGGCGCTGCTCGTCACTTGGTTCCTCGGCAGCGAGACCGGCCCGGCGATCGCCGAAGTGCTGTTCGGCGAGGAGGGGCCATCGGGACGCCTGCCGGTCAGTTTCCCGCAGGAATCGGGGCAGGAGCCGTTCTATTACGCGCACAAGGCGACCGGCCGGCCCAATCCCGAAGGACCGCTCCAGCCCTACAAGGCGCATTTCCAGACGGTGAGCAATGAGGCCCGCTTCCCGTTCGGCCACGGCCTCACCTACGGCCGCATCGGCTATGCCGACCTTGCGAACGGCGGCGGCCGGCTGGGCTGGGATGGGGCGATCACCCTCACCGCGCGCGTCACCAATTCGGGCAAGCACGAAGCGTGGGAAGTGGCGCAGCTCTACATCCACGACCGCGCCGCCAGCATCACCCGGCCCGTCCGCGAATTGAAGGGCTATCGCAAGATCCACCTGGCGCCGGGCGAGTCCGCGACGGTCAGCTTCACGCTGCGGCGTCGGGACCTGGAGTTCGTCGGCCAGGCGATGAAGCGAACGGTGGAGCCCGGCCTCTTCGACTTCTGGATCGGGCCCTCGTCAGCCGATGGGCTTCGGGGCAGTTTCGAGCTCCTCGCGGGCTAATCGCTGCTGTTCCAGCTCGTCGACGATGCGGTCGTGGACGTCGCGGCGGAGCGGGTTGAGCGCGATGCACAGCGCCGACAGCGCGAAGCCCAGTGCCGGCACCGCGAGCACGATCCAGCGCATCCCCGCCAGCGTCTCGGCCGACTGGCCGACGTTGGCGCGATAGCCGATCGCGTCGAACAGCGCCCCGAACAGTCCGCCGGCGGCGCCGAACGCGACCTTCTGCACCAGCGCGGCGACGCCGAAGGTGGTCGCCTCGAAACGCTGGCCGGTCGCGCGCTCGCCATATTCGATCGTGTCGGGGAGCAGCGACCAGAAGGCGAAGTGCATCCCCATGATCGCCACCTGCAGCGCGACGAACAGCGCCTGCATCGCCAGCACGCCACGGATGTCGAGCCACGCTACGGCCCCTAGCGCCGCGAGCCCGCCGCCGGCCGAAAGCAGCCACACCATCCGCGCGCCGAGATGGCGTCCGATCACCATCCACAGCGGCACCGCGAGCCCGCCGGCGAATCCCATCACCGCCAATGCCTGCCGCCCCGCCTCCTCGTGGCCGACGACATATTTGAAATAATAGAGGATCGACTTGCCGAACACGGTCGCGGCGAAGGTCATGCAGATCATCGCGGCCATCAGCGACAGGAAAGCTGGATTGGTGGCAAGATTGCGCAGGCAGTCGCCGAGGAAACGCAGGATGGCGCCTTGCTTCGGCGCCGGCGGCTCCGCCTCCTCGATCGCGAGCGCCACCGGCAGCAGGATCGCGACCCCCGCCAGCGCGAACAGCGCCGCGACGGCGAGGAAGCCGATCGGATCATCCGGCCCTCCCCCGATCAGCGCCGCCATCGGCTGCGTCACCAGCGCGACCGAGATGGCGGCGATCGTGCCGAACATCATGCGCAGGCCCGCGATCGAGGTGCGGTCGCGGCTGCTCGAGGTGATCCGGGCGGTGAGTGCCGAATAGGGCACGTTCACCACCGCATAGAGGGTACGGAACAGGAGGTGCACCGCCAGCATCGCGCCGAGCAGCAAGGTGCCGGTGAAGGGCAGCGGCAGGTAGAGCAGCACGAAGGCAGCGCCCAAGGGCAGCGCACCCCAGACCAGGAAGCGGCGATATCCACCCTTCCCGGCGCCCAGCCGGTCCGCCGACAGCCCCACCGCGAAATCGACCAGCCCGTCCCAGATCGACGGCAGCATGTAGATCAGCGCCGCCTGCCCGATCGGCAGGCCGATCACGTCGGTGTAGTAGAACAGGAGGTAGAGGGTGATGCTTTGCCAATAGAGGTTGAACGCGAGATCGCCGAGCGCGAAGCGGGTGCGCTGCCAGAAGCTGAGCCTTTGCGCGGCTGGGCGTTCGCCGACGTCCTTCATCCATCTGCTGTAGCGGCGCGGCGTGACTACAGGAAAGACCTGGCCACCCCCTTCCCCGTCACCCCGGCCTTGTGCCGGGGTCCACTGCGCCGCAAGCTCAGGACAGACGCCTCCAGTCCTGAACCGAGCCGCCCGGTGAACCCGGCACAAGGCCGGGGTGACGGAAGCAAGAACAACACTGGCTTGCCGACGGCATGGCGGCGTATAGCGGCGGGATGGATGCCCGCCCTGCCGCTGCGCCGACGCCGAAGACGATCCGCCGCGAGGATTATCGCCCGCCCGCCTGGCTCGTGCCGACGATCGCGCTCGACTTCGACCTCGACCCCGCGCGTACGCGGGTTCGCGCCACGCTCACCGTAGAGCGGAACGGGGATCACTCGGAACCGCTGCGCCTGGATGGCGACGGACTCACACCGCTCGCGGTGCGCGTCGACGGCAGCGATGCCGACTGGTCGCTCGACGACGGTGCGCTCGTCGTCCCGCTGAGCGGCGACCGCCACAGCATCGAGACCGAGGTCGAGGTCGCGCCCGAGACCAACACCCAGCTGATGGGCCTCTATGCCTCGGGCGGGCTGCTGTGCACGCAATGCGAGGCGGAGGGCTTTCGCCGCATCACCTTCTTCCCCGATCGGCCCGACGTGCTCAGCCGCTATTCGGTGCGGATGGCGGCCGACAAGGCGCGTTTTCCGATCCTGCTCGCCAACGGCGATCCGGCCGCCTCGGGGGAGCTGGAGGGCGGCCGGCATTGGGCGCAGTGGAACGATCCCTTTCCCAAGCCGAGCTACCTGTTCGCGCTGGTCGCGGGCGACCTCGTCGCCAATCGCGCGACCTTCACCACCCGGTCCGGCCGCGAGGTGCAACTCGGCATCTGGGTGCGCGCTGCCGATCTTCCCAAGACCGATCACGCCCTCCACGCGCTCAGGACGGCGATGAAGTGGGACGAGGATGTCTATGGCCGGGAATACGACCTCGATGTCTTCAACATCGTTGCGGTTGACGACTTCAACTTCGGGGCGATGGAGAACAAGGGGCTGAACATCTTCAACAGCCGCTACATCCTCGCCGACCCGGAGACCGCGACCGATTACGACTATGACGCGATCGCCGCCGTGGTGGCGCACGAATATTTCCACAACTGGTCGGGCGACCGCATCACCTGCCGCGACTGGTTCCAGCTGAGCCTCAAGGAAGGCTTCACCGTGTTCCGCGACCAGAGCTTCTCCGCCGACCAGGGATCGGCGGCGGTCAAGCGGATCGAGGACGTGCGATCCTTACGCGCCGCGCAGTTCCCCGAGGATGCGGGGCCGCTCGCCCACCCGGTCCGACCCGACGAATATATCGAGATCTCGAACTTCTACACCGCGACCATCTACAACAAGGGTGCCGAGGTCATCCGCATGATGGCGACGCTGCTGGGGCCCGAGAAGTTCCGCGCCGCGACCGACCTCTATTTCGACCGGTTCGACGGCACCGCCGCCACCGTCGACGACTTCGTCGCCTGCATGGAGGAGGCGGGAGGGATCGATCTCGGCCAGTTCCGCCGGTGGTATGCGCAAGCCGGCACGCCGCGCCTCGCCGCGCGCCTCAGCCATGATGCCGAGCGGCGGCGCGCGGTGCTGAAGCTCGAACAGTCCACCCCGCCGACGCCGGGCCAGCCGGTCAAGGAGCCGCTGGTGCTGCCGCTCAGGCTCAAGCTGTTCGGCGCCGACAGCGCGAAGCCGCTCATCGACGAGCGGCTGGAGGTGTTCGCCCACGCGAGCGCGGAGGTGGCGTTCGAGGGGCTGGCCGAGCGGCCGGTACTGTCGATCAACCGCGGCTTCTCCGCGCCGATCATCGTCGACAGCGACCGCACCGCCGCCGACCTCGCTTTCCTGTCGGCGCGCGACGACGATCCCTTCGCCCGCTACGAGGCGATGCAGCAGCTGATGCTCGACACGCTGGTCTCCGCGGTCAGCCGCGGGCGCGCCGATCACGGGCCGGTGCTGGAGGCGATCCGCAACACGCTCACCGATCCGGCGCTCGATGCGGCGTTCATCGGCGAGGCGGTGCTGTTGCCGTCCGAGAGCTTCATCGGCGACCAGATGCCGGTGGTCGATCCCGAGGCGATCTATCAGGCGCGCGAGGCGTTGCGGCACGACATCGGCCGGACGCTCGAGCGCGAGTGGCGCGCGGCTTACGAGAAGACCCGCGCCAATCGCTTCGAATATTCGCCCGCGGCCAAGGGCGCGCGGCGATTGAGGACGGTGGCGCTCGGCTATCTCGCGGCGAGCGGGGCGGAGGATGCGGCGGCGCTCGCCTTCGCCCAGTTCGAGGCGGCGGACAACATGACCGACCGCCAGGGCGCGCTGACCACGCTCGCCAATGGCGACGCCGCCGAGCGGGCGACGGCGCTCGAGCTGTTCTATCGCCGCTATCGCGACAATGCGCTGGTGCTCGACAAGTGGTTCTCGACCCAGGCGCTGTCGACGCGCGACGACACATTGGCGGCGGTCGAGGCGCTGGCGCGGCATCCGGACTTCACGCTCGCCAATCCCAATCGCGCCCGCGCGCTGGTGGGGGCGTTCGGGGTGAACCAGCGGGCGTTCCATCACGCATCGGGAGGCGGCTACCGCTTCGTCGCCGATCAGCTGATCGCGCTCGACAAGCTCAACCCGCAGACGGCGGCCAAGCTGCTGCCGCCGCTGGGACGCTGGCGGCGGTTCGACGCGGCGCGGGCGGAGGCGATGAAGGCGGAGCTGAACCGTATCCTCGCCGTGCCGGGGCTCAGCAAGGATATGTTCGAGCAGGTCAGCAAGAGCGTGGAGGGATAGGCGCGTCCGGCGGCGGGGGCGCCGGACGCGCCGGTCCGGCCAGGCGAGAGCGGGGAGCACGCCCGGCCGGGACGAAGTCGATTACTGCTGCTGCTCCGGCTCCTGCTTGGCCGCCCGCTTCGTGACCGAACCCTTCCCCATCGCGGAGACGAGCACGTCGCCCGAGCCGGTGAAATTGGAGACGGGCAGCGTCGCGAGCCGATCGCCGACCTGGACGACTACGCTGGTGACCGCGCCGCGCGCGGTGGTCTTCAGCGACTGGACGGTGCCGATCAGCCGTTCGCGCGCGTCGACCACCGGCATTCCCGGCCGTGCGACGAAGTTGCCCGTGCCGCTGCCCGCGGCATTCCCGGCGAGCGCGAGCGTGTCGTCGCCCATCGATCCCGCCGCGCCGCCCGAACCGGCGGCGGTGTCCGATCCGCTCGTGCCGCCGAGCGTCCCCGCCCGATCGCGGACTGCGCCAACGGTTGAACCGACGCGGTCGCGCGCGTTGCCGACGAGGCCGCGCCCGGCGCCGACTGCCTGGCCGGCCGTGCTGCGCACCGCATCGGTGCCGATGAGCTGGGCGTCGGCGCCACCCGAGGCCGATCCCGAGCCCGACGCACTGCCGCTCAGCGCGCGGTCGGCGACGGTGCCATCGAGTGCGCCCGAGCCGCTGCCGTCGGCGCTGCCGCGCGCATGGACGCGGCCGCTGCGCCGGTCGACCGAGCGCTCGGCGCGGGCATTGCCGTCGCCGGTGATGCGGCCCGAGCCGGTGGTGTCGATAGTGCGGCCGAGCGTACCCCCAAGCCCGCCGCCGAGCGTGCCGCCCAGCTGCCCGCCCAAGCCTCCGCCCAGCCCGCCGCCGCCGAGCAGCTGCGCCGACGCCGGCGCCGAAGCGAATATGAGCGCGACGAGCGCGCCGCCGATCACGATCCTGGCCATTTCTTCGTCCTCCGTGACATGATTCCATCGGGCACCGATCGGCGCCTCGTCACGAGAACGGCAGGGCTTCGCGGTTTAATCCCGCCGGCCCAAAATTATTTGCGGGTCGCGCAGTCGCCGCAGACGAGGCCGCGGCCATAGACGGGATCGGGGCCGCGCGTGCCGAGGTCCTTCGCAGCCGCGTCGACCGCGGCGAGACGGCCCCCTGCACGCGCGATCGCCGCGGCGACGAGCGGAACGGCGAAGGAGGTACCGCGCACCCGCCGCGCGCGGCCGCGTGCATCGAGCGCGACCATGTCGGCGCCGGGCGCGGCATAGTCGAGATGGGCGGCGCGGCCTGCCTCGATCAGCACCCGGCCGCGACCATCGACGCCGGTGACGGCGACCACGCCCGGATAGGAGGCGGGATAGGCCGGCGGCGCCGCCGGCCCGTCGTTGCCGACCGCGGCGACGATCACCATCCCGCGCGTCTGGGCGGCGGCGACCGTGCGCGCAAGCAGCGGATTGGGCGGGCCGACGAGGCTGATCGCGACCACCGGCGCGCGCTCGCCCGCCAGCCAGCCGAGCGCCCGCGCGATCGCCACCGCGCTGCCGCCGGCGCGGTCACCGCCATAGACGTCGGCAACGAGCAGGCCGGCTCCCGGCGCGCCGCCGCGCACTGGTCCGCCACCAGCGATCAGCGAGGCGACCGCGGTGCCGTGATCGCTCGGCCGTGGCGCGCCGGCGGCAAAGCCCTGCTGGCGCACCGGCCCGCCGACGCCGCGGCCGACGCCGCCGTCGATCATGCCGACCACGATTCCCTTGCCGGCCGCCGATGCCCGAGCCTCCTGCGCCGCCGTGCCGAGGCCGCCGCTCTCGAAATGGAGCACGTCCGCCGATACGGCGGCGACAGGCGCGAGCCGGCGTGCCTCGCGCATCGCCTCGGCGAGGCTGCGGCTTTCGGGGATCGCCAATCGGGCATAGCCGACGCCGAGTCCTTCGACCTCGGCCTGTTCGATCAGGCGATACCCTCTGCCGGCGAGCAGCGAGAGCGTCGCGGCATCGGGATCGGTCAGCACGATCTCGCCCGCGCGCGCGGGTTGGCCGTTGTCGTCGAGCGCGATGCGGTCGCGGCTCTCGCGCACCAGCCGCGCGAACCGATCGAGCCGCGCGGCGGCGAGCGCTTGCGGGGGCAGGTCACGGACGCGTTCGACGACTTCGCCCGTGGTCCGGCCGATGCCATCGACGATCTCGCCCGGCAGGCTGCCGACCGGCCCTGGCAGGCTCGGCAGCTGCGGCACGAGCTGCGCCTGCGCGGCCGCCGCCGTCAGGGCAGCGAACACCAACATCAGCGCGAATCGCATCGTCATCCGGAACATCCTAAGAGAAAATATCGAGGACCGGGATGAAACGAGCGGGGCCGTCCGTTTCATCCGGGAGGCGAAAGGAGGAGGCATCCTGAGGTTCGAGGACGACGTGCTGGCGCTGCTGCCGCGGCTGAGGCGGTTCGCCCATGCGCTCGCCCGCTCGCCGAGCGATGCCGACGACCTCTGCCAGACGGCGATCGAGCGGGCGCTGACGGCGCGCGCGGGGTGGCAGCCGGGGACACGATTGGACAGCTGGATGTATCGCATCATGCGCAACGCCTGGATCGACACCGCCCGCGCCCGCAGCCGCGCCGCACAGACCTTCGTCGCGGAGGAGGCCGGGCTGACGGTGGGCGATGCGGGCGACCGCGCCGTCGAGGCTGCGGTCGAGCTCGATCAGGTGATGCGGGCGATGGCGCGGCTGCCTGACGAGCAGCGCGAGGCGGTGGCGCTCGTGCTGGTCGAGGGGCTCGCCTACAAGGAGGCGGCGGCGGTGCTCGACATCCCGATGGGCACGCTCACCTCGCGGCTGGTGCGCGGGCGCGAGGCGCTGATGCGGCAGTTGGGGGAAGCGGCATGACGATCGAACCGGAAATGCTGATGGCCTATGCCGACGGCGAGCTCGACCCGCTTGCTGCCAAGCGGGTCGAGCTCGCGATCACCGCCGATCCGGCGCTCGCCGAGCAGGTGGCGGCACATCGGCGGCTGCGCGCGCGGATCGTGGGCAGCTTCGCGCCGGTCGCGGAGGCGGCGGTGCCGGAGCGGCTGACCACGCTGCTCAAGCCTGACAATGTCGTGCCGCTGCGTCCGCGCGCGCGCCCGCGCTTCGATCTGCGCTGGATGGCGGCGATTGCGGCCAGCCTGGTGATCGGACTCCTGATCGGCCCGATGCTCAGGCCAGGCGCGCCGGTTGAGGTGGGGCCGATGGGGCTGGTCGCATCGGGCGATCTCGCCCGCGCGCTCGACACGCAGCTCGCCGCGACCCAGGGCGATGCGCCGATCCGGGTGATCGTGAGCTTCCGCGATTCCTCGGGCGCGATCTGCCGCACCTTCGCCGGACGGGCGACGAGCGGGATTGCCTGCCGGGAGGGCGACGGCTGGTCGCTCCGCCGCACCGTCTCCGGCGCGGCCGAGGCGCACCCCGACTATCGCCAGGCCGGTTCGACCGATCCCGCGCTGATGGCGATGGCGCAGGACATGATGGCCGGCGCCCCGCTCGACGCCGCACAGGAACGCGCGGCGCACGATCGCGGGTGGCGCTGAGCCGTTACGCCATCACGTTTCGCCCGCGCGTCACCGTCGCGGTGTGGCCGACGCTGGCGTTGGTCGACCTGGCCTTCACCGTGTCGACGAACAGCCAGTCGTTGGTGACGCGGTCGGGCGTCAGCGTCAGCGCCATATAGCCGCGGCGCGAAACATCGCACCATTTGAGCTCGCCGCTCGCCTTGACCAGCGCCGCCGCCATCGCCTTGGGATCGGCGGCCGCTGCGGATTCATAGCCCGGCGAGGTCACCGCCTGGCCGGCGAACTCGACGCCGGCGGGCTTGCCGTCGTTCCCGAGGTCGAAGGCCCAGGCGTTGTGGCTGTCGCCGGTGATCACCACCAGGTTCGCGCCGGCCGTTTGCGCCGAGGCGAGGAAGCGCTTGCGCGCCGCCGGATAGCCGCCCCAATTGTCGAAGTTGGAGGGCAGGCCGACCTTCGCCGCCACGATGCCGCTTTCCACATAGTTCCGGCTGCGCGCGGGCGCGTCGGGTTTCAGCCAGCCGATTGCCTCCGCCGGCGCGCGCTGTTCGCCCATGATCGTGCCGAAGCCGACGACCTGCCAGCGCTGGCCCGCCTTCACCGAGCGCGTCATCGCGTGGGACAGCCAGCTTTCCTGCGTGGTGCCGAGCATGGTCATGCCCGGGTCCATCCATGCGCCGTCGCGGAACTTGGTGAGCGCCGCCACCGGATCGGCGTCGCGGAACAACGGGGCGACGTCGGGCTGCGCGGTACGGGCGAGCAGGCGCGTCTCGGTACGAAACAAGGTTGCGAGCGTGCCGATGTCATAGGTCTTCCAGGGCTCGTCGCTGACCGGCATCCATTCGCGATAGGCCTGGACCGCCGCGGCCTTGCGCAGGTTCCAGTCGCCTTCGTTCGGCTGGTGGTTCTGTGCCCCGCCTTCCCAGCTGTCGTTGGCCGATTCGTGATCGTCCCACTGCACGATCATCGGCTTGACGCGGTGCAGCTCCTGAAGGTCGGGATCGGCGCGGTAGCTGGCGTAGCGCAGGCGATAGTCGGCGAGGCTCAGGATTTCGCTGGGCGGCAGCGGCACGCGGCCGTCGACCGGCCCGCCCGGCGGGGCATAGCCGTCCGGCGCATATTCGTAGAAATAGTCGCCGAGGTGGATCGACAGGTCGATGTCGTCCCGCGCGGCGGCATGGCCATAGGCGTTGAAATAGCCATAGGGCAGGTTGGAGCAGGAGAAGATCGCCGCCTTGAAGGACGGCGTGGCGCCCTCCGGCAGCGTCCTGGTGAGGCCGACCGGCGAGAAGCTGCCGTCCGGCGCGACGAAGCGATAATGGTAGCGGGTCGCGGGCTTGAGGCCGTCGACGGTAACCTTGACCGTATGATCGCGCCAGGGGCCGGTGATCATCACCCCGCCCGCGGCGATGCGGGCGAAATCGGGCGTCTCGGCCACTTCGACCTTGAGCTCGGCGGTACCTCCATCGGCGGGGACATAGCGCGTCCACAGCAGCATCGTGTCCGGCCCGGGCTCGCCACTCGCGACCGAATGGGTGAAGCCCCGGAGCGCCGCGACGTTCGGCGTCTGGGCGAAGCCCGGCAGCGCGAGGCCGGCGATGCCGAGGGTTCCGGTGACGAGCAGGCTGCGGCGGTCGATGATGATCATGAGCGTCCTCTTCAATCCGCGGGCCGTCTGCGCCTGCCATGTGTCGGGCGCGTGACACTATGACATGGGCAGGCTAGGCGCGCTGCAGGATGCGCCTGCCACCTCCTTTCGCGCTGTTGGCGGTACTTGCCGTCGTGCTGATCGCGCTCGCGTGGATGCGGCCGATCGATCACGACGAGAGCCAGTATGTCGCCGCGGCGGTGCTGAGCGCGGGAGGGCTGCTGCCTTATCGCGACTATGCCTATCTGCAGACGCCGTTGCAGCCGCTGCTGTTCGCGCCGATCGCCTGGGCGGCGGGGACATGGGCCTATCCGGCGCTCCGGATCGTCAACGCGCTGCTCGGCTGGGCGGCGGTGGCGGGCGTCTATGCCGGCGCGCGCGTCGCGGGGGCGCGACCGACGATCGCGATCTCTTGCGCGATGCTGTTCGCGGCGTGCGACATCCTGCTGTTCTCGGCCGGCACCGCGCGCAACGATGCCCTGCCGGCGGCAATGCTGGCATGGGCGCTGCCGCTGATCCTGAAGGCGGAGCGGGGCGACGGCAGCCGCATCGGCGCCCTGGCGATCGGCTTGCTGCTCGCCGGCGCGACCGCCGCGAAGGTCTCCTATGCGATCCCCGCGCTCGCCTACGGCCTCTATGCGTTGGTGCGCCGCGAGCGGCATCGGCCGCTGTGGGTGATCGCCGGCACGCTGCCGGCGGTGGCATTGGTCGCGTGGCTCTGGTGGCTTGATCCGCCGAGCGCGTATTTCGGTACGGTCTTGTTCCCGGCTCTCGCCCCCGCCCAATATTATGAGTCTGCCGGCCGGGCATGGAAGCTCTCGACCGGGCTCAAGCTGGTCGACACGCTGAAGTTCCTCGCGCTCGGCCCGGCGCTGCTCGCGCTGATTGCGGTCGCATGGCGACAGCCGCGCGGGCTGCCCCGGCTGCTCGGCTGGCTGATCCTCGCCGGGCTGGTCGCGGCGCTGCTGCCGACGCCAACCTGGCGGCAGTATCTGCTGCCGCTGCTGCCGCCGCTGTTCATCGCGCTCGCCGAACGCTGGGAGGCGCAGCCGCCTGCGCGCGCGCTGCGCATCGCCGTCGCCGTCTTCGCGGGCGCCGGGCTCGTCCCGTCGGCCATCGCGCTAGCGGCGGGTGGCGGGTTGTCGACGGCGATCGCCGAAGGGCACGCGATCCGAGCGGCGATGGACGCGGCCCGTGCCGACGGCCCGATCGCCACGCTCGCGCCGGAGTTCGTTCCGGCGAGCAGGCGTCCGGTCGATCCGCGCTTCGCCTCGGGTCCGTTCGTCTTCCGCAGCGCAGGGCTGTTCGACCTCAACGGCGAGGTGCTGCACCATTTCGTCACCCGCGCGCGGATCGATAAGCATTTTACCGAGCTCGGTCAGCCGCCGCGGGCGATCCTCGTCGGCGGTGAGGGCAAATGGACCAGCGGCGAGGATGCGCTCGACCGGGTGCTGGAGGATTGGGCGACCGCCCATGGCTGGCGTCGCGTGCCGGTCGCGAGCGCGCGCTTCCGCCTCTACGTCCCGCCTCAGGCGGCGGCGCGGCGCTTGCCTTCGAGCAGCTCGGAATAATAGTCGACCAGCGCCGCGGCGTGGTCGCGGTCGGTGCGCACCTTGGCCGCGGCGTGGAGGCAGGCTGCGCGCAGGATCGCGGGCTCGCGCTGGAACAGCCGCTCGATCGCCGCCGCGCAGCTCCGGGCGTCGCGGGCGCGATACTGTTCGGCGAAGGGCGGCTCGGCGATGTCGGCGGCGCCGCCCTCATCCGGCACGATCAGCGGCAGGCCGGAGGCGACCGCCTCCAGCGCGACCAGTCCGAACGGCTCGGCGTCGGAGCCATGGATCAGCCCGTCGACGCTCGCCATGATCTGGGCGAAGCGCAGCCGGTCGTAGAGCGGGCGGAACAGGCGGATATGCGGGCTGCCTTCGACGCGGCGCGCCAACTTCTCGCGTGCGACGCCGTTGCCGAGCAGAATCAGCCCGACCGGCATCCGCTCGCCCGCCGCCTGCACCGCGTCGATCACGCAGGGCCAGCGCTTCTCGGGATGGTGCCGGCCGACGCCGAGCAGCAGATGCCCGTCCCCGGGCAGGCCGCACTGGCGCAGCAGCGCAGCGCGCAGCTGCTCGTCGCGCAGCTCGGGCGAGAAATAGCCGCGGTCGATGCCGAGCGGCATCGCCGCATGGACGGTAAGGCCGCGCCGGGCATGGCGCTTGGCGAGCGTCACGCCGTTGGTGACGAAGGCGTCGAAATGGGCGAGGAAGCGCGCCTGATAGCGCGTGTACCAGGCGAACCAGCGCTCGACCGTCGCCATGTCGGCCACGCCCTCCAGCCAGCGGCCGGCATAGGCGGCCATATTGTCGTTGTGCGCGAAGAACACCTTGAGCGCGCGGCCCTGCCATTGCCCGACGATCCAGGCCGGCCGCCACGGCGAGCTCGCCTCGACCACGTCGGGGTCGAGCCGGTCGAGCAGCCGCGTCACCGGCTCCGCGCTCCAGAACAATCCGTAATTATGGTCGAAGGGGAGGCGCGGCGCCTTCACCCAATGGACCACGCCGCCGCCCGGCCGTTCCTCGACCGCGTCCTCGCGGCCCGCGGCGATCACGATCAGCTCGTGCCCCATGTCGGCGAGGATGCCCATCTTGCGGTCGAGATAGGTGCGCACCCCGCCACCGGTCGGCGAGTAGAATTCGTTGACGTCGACGATGCGCATCGCGGAGCTGCCTCAATCGTCCGGCGTGTACGGACCGAAGCCCGACAGGCCGCGTAGATATTGCACCTGGATCGTCGCGGTCGCCACCCCGCGGCCGACCATGATCAGCGCCTGGTCGAGCTTGGGGCGGCTGCGGCCGAGCTTCTGATTGCCGGGGAAGCCCGCGCCGTCGCGCCAGAAGTTGAACTTGTTCCGGCCGTCGCGATCATGGGTGAACAGCAGCGCGTAGCGGCCGGGTGCCGGCACGCGGATGCACATCGTCACCGGGCCGTCGCCGGACGGCGTCGCCGCCCAGACGCGGCGGAAGATCTTGCCTTCCTTGACCAGATCGCGATCGTCCTTGAGGAAATCCTCTTCTGTCGCCGGGTAGAGCTCCAGCTTGAGCCGGCCGGTGCGGTCCTTGAGGCCCACCACATTGGCCCGGATCGCCGGCCCGCGCCCGGAGGCGCAGGCATCGGCATCGCTGCCGATCGGCCCGGTCTGCGCCGAGGCGGGAGCGATCATGACGAGAGCGAGACCGGCCGCGGCCACGCGCGTCATCCGATCCTCCGCACCAGTGCCTGGATGCCGAAGAAGGCGATGAACAGGGCGTGCCCGAGCAGGGTCAGCGCCGCGGTGAAGGCGATGAGCTCCGACAGCTGCTCGCCCTGGCCGATCAGGATGATCGCGAAATTGGCGAACAGGAGGTCCTTGTTCGGCACGAACGGCAGGCGCGAGACCAGGAGGCGCCCGGCGGCGAGGAGCAGCCACATGCCGAGCGACACGTGCGGCATCGCGAAATGCCAGGCGAGCGCGATCATGAACGAGCCGAAGCAGAGCCTCAGGCAATGCATCCCGAACACCCACCACAAGGTCCCGCGCGGCAGCGAGAATACCCGCCGCGAGAAGATGATGAACGGCAGCGACATCGCGACGATGACCACCGCCGACCACACCAGCTTCTGGAAGGTTTCCGGGTAGAACAGGTTCCGGGCGAGCGGCAGCGCCAGCGCCATCATCGCCAGCGTGATCGCATTGCCGGCGATGGCGGAGAGGATCGACACGTCCTTCACCGCGCCGAAGGGCGCCGTCACCATCTTCAGCCGCGAACGCGCCCAGGCGTAGAAATAGGCCTCGCCCGAATAGCCGAACACCACCTCGTTCGCGACGCGCTTCTTGATCAGCGCACCGAGGCCGGCGACCGGAAGTCCCCACAGCCGGCGGAAGATCAGCCAGTCGAAGGTCGGCGGCGACATGTAGAGCAGCGCGAAGGCGATGTAATAGCCGGGCGAGCGCGGAATCTCGCGGCTCAGCGCCGACAGCCCCTCGCCGAACAATTCATGAGCGAGGCCCGCCACCATCGCCAATGTGAGCAGGCCCGCCAGCACGATCGGCCAGCGCCGCCGGATGCGTTCGATCGGCTCGAGCCCGGCGAGCTGATTCGCAGCCGGGGCAGGCGGCAGCACGTCGGCGTGCATTGTCGTCGAGGCACTCATATCGGGAGGATTCAAAGGGGCAATTCCGTATGGTGCCAGGTCTAGCCGGGCGGGAGCGCCCCTGGCCCCAGCCCGATCCGCCTCCCCATCGCCCAGGAATTTGACAAACATATGTCAAAAGCGATCCATGGGCGGAGAGCGGCCGCTTTGCTATCGGCACGCCGAAGATGAGCATCGCGCGCCACATCCTCGTGCCGGTCCAGACGCTGAACGGCGGCGGGGTCGAAAAGGTTGCGCTGCGACTCGCCGAGGCGTGGATCGGACAGGGCCGACAGGTGACGCTGGCCATCGGATCGCGCGAAGGGCCGCTCGCGGCGGAGCTTCCCGAAGGTGCCGCCTGCGTCGAGCTGGGCGATTCGCGCTACACGGCGTTGCTCCGGGCGATGCCCCGAATCACGCAGGAAGCCGCGCCGGACATCCTGTTCTGCCCCGGCAATCACTACACCAGCATCGCCGGATGGACCCGGCTGCGGCTCGGCCGCGCCTGTCCGCCGATCGTCGCCAAGGTCTCCAACGCGCTGGTCCGCCGCGACATGGGCGGAATCGTGGCGAGCGGCTATCGCGCCTGGTTGCGGCTGCATCCGCACTTCGTCGACGCGCTGGTGGCGATGACGCCAGGGATGGCGAATGAAGCGGTCGCGGCGATGCGGATGCCGCGGGAGCTTGTGCACGTCATACCCAATCCGGCGCCGCGGCACGGCGCGGGCGAGATACCGGCCGGCCGCTATCTGCTCGGCGTCGGCCGGCTCGCGCCGCAGAAGCGCTGGGACCGCGCGATCGCGGCGATGACACGGATTGCGGATCGCGAGGTGCGACTGGTGATCTACGGCGAGGGCGCCGAGCGCGCGGCATTGGAAAGCCGGGTGCAAGCGCTCGGTCTCTCCGATCGCGTGGACCTGCCCGGCTATGTCGCTGACCCCTCGGCCGCGATCGCCGGCGCGGCGGCGGTGGTGCTGACCTCTGACTTCGAGGGCGTGCCCGGTGTGCTACGCGAGGCGTTGGCGGTGGGGACGCCGGTGGTCAGCACTGATTCGAGCGTCGCCGTACGCGAAATTATCGCCAGCGCCGATCAAGGCAGCGTTGTGCCGGTCGACGACGCCGACGCGCTGGTCGCGGCGCTCGACCATTGGCTAACACCCGGCCGAGGCCGCCCTGCGCCTGTTGGCGAGAACGGCGATCCCGCTGCGGCCTATGCCGCGCTGTTCGATTCGCTGGTGTCGCCGACGCCTTCGATCTGAGCCGCGGCCTCGGAGCGGCGCTGCAGCGCGACCTTGATCATCGCCACCATCGGATCGGCGAGCGCGAGGCCGAGCACGCCGAACAAGGTGCTCGCCAGGATCTGCGCCGAGAGCGTGAGCGCCGGCGGCAGGTCGACCGTGCGGCGGGCGATCATCGGGATGACGATATAGCCGTCGATGTTCTGGACGAGGAAGTAGATGAAGATCGCCGCGAATCCGGTGTAGACGCCCGCGCTGAACCCGACGGCCACCATCAGCACGCCGCTGGTGATCGCGCCGATGTTGGGGATGAAGGCGAGCATGCCCGTAATGATGCCGAGCAGCAGCGCCATCGGCACGCCGGCGATCCACAGGCAGATCCAGGTGAACACCCCCTCGAACGCCATGCCCAGCAGGCGGCCGGCGAGCAGGCGGCGCATCGTCACCGACATGCGCTCGAGCGTGATGGCGAACTCGTTGCGGCTCTGGAGCGGGATCATCCACTCCAGCCCGCGGCCGTAGATGCGCGGCTCCATCGCCACGAACAGGCCGATGATCAGGATCATCAGCAGGCTGCCGACCGCCCCGATCGCGCTGCCGACCGCAGAGGTCAGCCGCCCCACCGATCCCAGGGCCTGCTGCGCCATGCCGGCAAGGTCCGATCGCGCGGGCATGACGCCGAGCTCGGCGAGCCAGCTCGCGACGCGGTTGGCCTGCACCTCCAGCGTGGTGCGGAGCTGCTCGGCCTGCTCGGCGATCTGGACGCCGGTCAGGTAGAAGACGGTGACGACGAAGGTTACCGCCGCGATCATCACGATCGCGAGCCGGAAACCGCGCGGGATCGGCAGCACCCGCCCGAGCAGCCGCACGCCGCCGTCGAGCATCGAAGCGAAGACGAGCCCGCCGAAGATGATCAGCAGCGGCTGGATCAGCAGCACCACCAGCGCCATCGCCGCGGCGAGGCCGAGCCAGATGCTCGCCTTCTTGAGCTCGGCATAGGTGCGCGCGTCGTGCCCGTCGTTCGGTCCCGGCGCGGTGACGGGATCGCGCGGCTTGGTCACTTGGCCGTCCGCTGCGGGTGGAGCGAGGTGCCGGCGCGGCCCGGCCGGAACGAGGCGGGCCAGGTCAGCGGGTTCCAGGTGGCGCTGCCGTCCAATGAGAAGGTGATGAACTCGGCGCGCCCGCCGATATTCTCCCACGGGACCGGGCCGCCGAGGCCGAGCTCGCTCACCGGGAAGCGGCTGTCGGCGGAATTGTCGCGGTTGTCGCCCATCAGGAAGACATGGTTCGCGGGAATGGGGATCGGGCCGTAATTGTCGCCCTCGGAATAGCCGCGGTCGATGGTGTCGTAGCTGCGGCCACCCGGCAGCGTCTCGCGGTAGATCGGCATCCGGCAATAGGTTCTACCGTCGGTACCGGCGACCTCGGTATCGGTGCACTTGGTATTGGCGTCGGCCGCGATCAGCCGGTCGCCCTCATAGACGCGCGGCACCGCGCGGCCGTTCAGATAGACGATGCCGCCCCGCACCTGCAGCCGGTCGCCGGGCAAGCCGATCACGCGCTTGATATAGTCGGTGGCGGCCCCCGGCGGCGTCACGATCACCACGTCGCCGCGTTCGGGCATCCGCCCGAAGAGCCGGCCGTGGATGAACGGCAGCACATGGAAGGTCGGCGAGACATAGCTGTAGCCGTAGGGATATTTGGTCACCACCAGCCGGTCGCCGACCAACAGGCCCGGCATCATCGATTCGGACGGGATGTAGAAGGGCTTGGCGATCAGGCTGTGGAAGCCGAGCACCGCCAGCACCAGCCAGACGATGCCGCGGGCCTCCGCCCACCAGTCGGTCTTGGGCTTGGACGTCGCCACGCCATCATCCTCCGTGGGAACAGTGTCGGGGCGGTCGAGCGCCAGGTCGTCAGCCATGATCCGGAATAGCCTCGATGACGACGAAGGCCTGGGCCCAGGGATGGTCGTCGGTGAGCGTCAAATGCACGTGTGCGAGGTGGCCCGCCGGGATCAAGGCGTCAAGCCTCGCCTTGGCGCCGCCGGTGAGCGCCAGAGTCGGCGCGCCCGAGGGCGCGTTGACCACGCCGATGTCCTTCATGAACACGCCGCGCTTGAATCCGGTGCCGACCGCCTTGGAGAAGGCCTCCTTGGCGGCGAAGCGCTTGGCGAGCGTCGCGGCATAGGTGAAGGGGCGGCGCTTCGCCTTGGCGAGCTCGACCTCGGTGAACACGCGGGTCTCGAATCGCGCGCCGAACCGGTCGAGCGACGACTGGATGCGCTCGATCGAGCACAGGTCGGAGCCGAGGCCGATGATCACAAGCTCCTCCCCGGCACGGGGAGGGGGACCGCCGCCGAAGGCGGTGGTGGAGGGGGCCCTGCCTCAAACGATTCGCTGGAGGAGGGCCCCCTCCACCACGCCGCTACGCGGCGCGGTCCCCCTCCCCGTGCCGGGGAGGATTTTGGGAGCCGGCTCACCGCGCCATATCCATCAGTTCGCGCATCCGCTTCACCACCGGCGCGAGGCCGTCGAAGATCGCCTCGCCGATCAGGAAATGGCCGATGTTGAGCTCCCTGAGCTGCGGGATCGCCGCTACGGCCACGACGTTGTCGAAGGTCAGGCCGTGACCCGCGTGCGGCTCGATGCCGTTCTTCGCCGCCAGCGCCGCGGCGTCGGCGAGGCGGCGCAGCTCCTCCGCCTGTGCGTCGCCCGTCAGCTCGGCGAAGCGCCCGGTGTGGAGCTCGACCACCGGCGCGCCGAGGCTCATTGCCGCCTCGATCTGGCGCGGGTCCGGCTCGATGAACAGCGAGACCCGGATGTTCGCCTGCCCCAGCGCGCGCACCATCGGCGCGAGGTGATTGTGCTGGCCGGCGGCGTCGAGACCGCCTTCGGTGGTGCGTTCCTCGCGCTTCTCGGGGACGATGCAGGCGGCGTGCGGGCGATGGCGGAGCGCGATCTCCAGCATCTCCTCGGTCGCCGCCATCTCGAGGTTGAGCGGGACCGGCAGCTCGGCGGACAGGCGGGCGATGTCGTCGTCGGTGATGTGGCGTCGGTCCTCGCGCAAATGTGCGGTGATGCCGTCCGCTCCCGCCTCGGCCGCGAGCAACGCCGCGCGCACCGGGTCGGGATAGCCCGAGCCGCGCGCGTTCCGGACGGTCGCGACATGGTCGATGTTGACCCCGAGGCGCAGCTGCCGGGTCAAGCCGCCGCGCGGCTCCCGGGCTTGATCGCGGGAATCGCCGCCAGCTCGGGCGGCAGCGCTTCGGGATCGTAAGTCGGCACTTCCAGCCGAATCAGGGGGATGAACGGCACGTCGAAGGCGGCATTGCCGTTGGAGCGGTCGACCAGCGCCGCGGCGGCGATCACCTTGCCGCCCGCCTCCTCGATCGCCTTCATCGCCTCGCGCGAGGAAAGGCCGGTGGTGACGACGTCCTCCATCATCAGCACCCTGGTGCCGGGCTCCAGCCGGAAGCCGCGGCGCAGCTCGAAGCTGCCGGTCGGCCGCTCGACGAACATCGCCGGCACGCCGAGCGCACGGGCGACCTCGTGCCCGGCGATCACCCCGCCCATCGCGGGCGACACCACCGCCTCGATCGCGTCGCGCAGGTCGGCGGGGAAGCGCCGCACCAGCTCCTCCGCCAGCCGGGCGCCGCGTGCCGGGTCCATCAGCACGCGCGCGCATTGCAGGTAGCGCGGGCTCCGAAGGCCCGAGGAGAGGATGAAATGCCCTTCCAGCAGCGCGTCGGCGGCGCGGAATTCGGCGAGGATATCGTCGTCGGTCATTGTGGCGCCCCTAGTAGGTTCGCGCCGGCTTCATCGCAATGGCCGCGGCGATCCAAGATGCTTGAGGCGCGCCAATCGCTTGCGTATAGGCCGCTAGCAACCGAGCCTTCGCTCGCGACCAAGCGGCCAATCCAAGCGCCGGAACAACAGGGACGTTTCGCCACGATGCGCATGTTTGCCCTCAAGACGATGATCCTCGCCGCGGGGCTTGCGCTCGCCGGCGCGGGCGCCGCCGCGGCGCCTGCCAATACCGCCGCTCCTGCGGTCGCGACCACGGCGGCTCCGACCGAAGCGGCGGCGGCCAACGTCGCCGCGCCCGCCGATCCGACGCTGGCGCAGGACGGCGCGCCCAAGCTCGCCCCGACCGAGCATGTCGGCCAGCCGAGCAACGGCTGGATCGGCATCCAGAAGCAGGTCACGCCGAATGGCCAGGAAGCGCTGTGGTTCCACAATGCGGTGCTGTTCCCGCTGATCACGATCATCTCGCTGTTCGTGCTGGCGCTGCTGCTGTGGGTGGTGTTCCGCTATCGCGCGGCGGCCAACCCGACCCCGTCCAAGACCAGCCACAACACCTTCATCGAGATCATCTGGACGCTGGTGCCGGTGCTGATCCTGGTCGCGATCGCGGTGCCCTCGATCCGCCTGCTCGCCGCGCAGTTCAAGCCCGCCCCCAAGGGCGCGGTGACGCTGAAGGCGACCGGCAACCAGTGGTACTGGACCTATGAATATCCCGACCACGGCGGCATCCAGCTCACCTCGAACATGCTGAAGGAGCAGTCGGAGGTGCCCGCCGGCCAGCGCTACCGCACCGATGCCGACGGCCCGCGCCTGCTCGCGGTCGACCAGCGCGTGGTGCTCCCCGTGGGCGTGCCGATCCGCCTGATCACCACCGCCGCCGACGTGATCCACAGCTGGGCGGTGCCCGCCTTCTGGATCAAGCTCGACGCGATCCCCGGCCGCATCAACGAGACCAGCTTCACCATCAAGGAGCCGGGTCTCTACTTCGGCCAGTGCTCGGAGCTGTGCGGCGCGCGTCACGCATACATGCCGATCGCGGTCGAGGCGGTGTCGCCGGCCGAGTTCGCCGCCTGGGTGAAGGCCAAGGGCGGCAGCATGCCGGGCGCGGCCAAGCCGTCCGAGGCGACGCCGGCGCAACCCGGTTCGGACGCCGCCGCCGGCAACATCACCACCGCGCCCGAGGGCGCGCCGGTCGAGAACGCCACCGTTCCCGCCGAGACCACCAATCAGGCCGCGACGGCCAACCCCGGAAACTGAGCCGATGACCGACACCACCATCGACGCGCTCGACGCGCACGGCCACCACGATGCGCACGCGCATCATGACGCCGATCACAAGCCGGGCTTCTTCGCCCGCTGGTTCATGTCGACGAACCACAAGGACATCGGCACGCTCTACCTGATCTTCGCGATCGTCGCGGGGATCATCGGCGGCGGCATTTCCGGCCTGATGCGCCTCGAGCTGGCGGAGCCCGGCATCCAGTATCTCGGCGCCTGGGCGAGCTGGTTCCATGGCGGCGAGCAGTCGTTCGACGAGGCGCTGCACTTCTGGAACGTGCTGATCACCGCGCACGGCCTGATCATGGTGTTCTTCATGGTGATGCCGGCGATGATCGGCGGATTCGGCAACTGGTTCGTCCCGATCATGATCGGCGCGCCGGACATGGCGTTCCCACGCATGAACAACATCTCGTTCTGGCTGCTGATCCCGAGCTTCACGCTGCTGCTCGCCTCGCCGTTCTTCGGCGGCGCCGGCAACGGCTGGACGCTCTACGCGCCGCTCTCCACCTACGGCGAGCCGGGGCCGTCGACCGACATGGCGATCCTGTCGCTGCACCTCGCCGGCGCCTCCTCGATCCTGGGCGCGATCAACTTCATCACCACCATCTTCAACATGCGCGCACCGGGCATGACGCTGCACAAGATGCCGCTGTTCGCCTGGTCGGTGCTGGTCACCGCCTTCCTGCTGCTGCTCGCGCTGCCGGTGCTCGCCGCGGCGATCACCATGCTGCTGACCGACCGCAACTTCGGCACGACCTTCTTCGATCCGGCCGGCGGCGGCAATCCGGTGCTCTACCAGCATTTGTTCTGGTTCTTCGGCCACCCCGAGGTCTACATCATGATCCTGCCGGGCTTCGGCATGATCAGTCACATCGTCGCCACCTTCAGCCGCAAGCCGGTGTTCGGCTATCTCGGCATGGCCTATGCCATGGTCGCGATCGGCGTGGTCGGCTTCATCGTGTGGGCGCACCACATGTTCACCACCGGCCTCAGCGTGAACGTGAAGATGTACTTCACCGCCGCGACGATGGTGATCGCGGTGCCGACCGGCATCAAGATCTTCTCGTGGATCGCGACGATGTGGGGCGGCTCGCTGCGCTTCAAGACGCCGATGGTGTGGGCGCTGGGCTTCATCTTCATGTTCACCGTCGGCGGCGTGACCGGCGTCGTGCTCGCCAACGGCGGCGTCGACGACTATATGCAGGACACCTACTACGTGGTGGCGCACTTCCACTACGTGCTGAGCCTCGGCGCGGTGTTCAGCCTGTTCGCGGGCTTCTACTACTGGTTCCCGAAGATGTCGGGCCGGATGTACAACGAGTTCCTCGGCCAGCTGCACTTCTGGGTGTTCTTCATCGGCGTGAACGTGCTGTTCTTCCCGATGCACTTCCTGGGCCTGCAGGGCATGCCGCGGCGCTATCCGGACTATCCGGACGCCTTCGCCTACTACAACCACATCGCCAGCATCGGCTACGCGATCATGGCGGTCGGCATGGTGATCTTCTTCATCAACCTGGTCATCAGCCTGTTCGCCGGCCGCAAGGCGGGGGACAATCCGTGGGGCGAAGGCGCGACGACGCTCGAATGGACGCTGTCGAGCCCGCCGCCGTACCACCAGTTCGAGACGCTCCCGAAGGTCGACTGACCCCGGCCGGAACCTCTCCGATCCGATCAACGAAACGCCTCGGCCCCGCGCCGGGGCGTTTTCGTTTGCAAGGGGCGCGGACGGCCCGCTAGCGGGCACGCCGATGCGCCCGATCCTCCATCTCCTCGCGCTGCTCGCGTTTGTCCTGCCGGCACAGGCTCGGACACAGGACGCCAACCGCCCTTCCCCCGGTTTCGTCCGCGTCCGCCTCGTCACTTCGGCGGGAGCGATCATGCTGGCGCTCGACGCGCGGCGGGCACCGAAGACCACGGCCAATTTCCTCGCCTATGTCGACGACGGGCGGTTCGACGGCATCGATTTCTATCGGGCGGCGCGCAAGAAGGTCGCGCCCAAGTTCGGCTTCATCCAGGGCGGCATCCGTACCGATGCGCGGCGCATCCTGCCCGGCTCGGTCCCGCTCGAGCGCACCGACAGGACCGGCCTCAAGCATCTCGACGGCACCATCTCGATGGCGCGCGGCGCGAATCCCGATTCGGCCGCCGGCAACTTCAGCATCATGGTGGGGCCGATGCCCTCGCTCGATGCCGCGGGGCAGTACCCGGGCTATGCCGCCTTCGGCCACGTCGTCGCGGGGATGGACGTGGTGAAGCGCATCCTCGCGCTGCCCACCGGCGGCGGATCGGGGCCGATGAAGGGGCAGATGATCCTGAAACCCGTCACCATCCTCCGCGCCGAACGACTGGACGGGACGCCCAAGCCGACCGGCGGGGTCAAACCTTGGCTGATCGGGGTGGCGCGGTAGCCGCGAAGAGAAAAAAGAAGAATTTGTTCGCGCGGAGACGCGGAGACGCGGAGACGCGGAGACGCGGAGACGCGGAGACGCGGAGATACGTCGCTTGCCGTCATTTCAGCCGCGCCAGCGGCCCTCATGCTCGGCGAAGCCCACAGGCTGAAAGGTCTCGCTGACGCGAGACGGGGCCTCGGGCGAGCCACCTCCGCGTCTCCGCGCCTCCGCGCGAGCTTCCAATCTTCTTCTTTCTCTTCGCGCCTTCGCGCCTTCGCGTGAACCGATTCTTCTTCTCTCGGGCGCGGTTCGCGGCGACCTGGGAAGATCCATCCCGCAACATGACAGCTTCTTCATCCGCGCGACATGATCGCGTGAGGCGCGGAGTGGTAGCGACAACAGCATGGTTTCGCTCTCCCTTCGCCGGCCTCTTCGCCGTATTGCGCTCGTCGCGGCGCTGGCCGTGCTCGCTGTCGGCGCGGTCGCGTGGGCGGGCGGGTTTCTCGACCGCGATCCCTTTCATTTCCTGAGGGCGGAGGGGCGGCGAAGCGATATCGCCGCACTCTACTTCAGCGGTGACATGGGGCTGCGCTTCGGTATGGGGCCGAAGACGACCGCGGCGCTCGCGCGGCATGGCGTGCCGGTGCTGGGGGTGAGTTCCTCGACGCTGTTCGCGGTCCATCATGACCGTGCCTATGTCGACAAGGTCGTCGCCGACGCGGCGCGCAAGGCGCTGGCGGAAACCGGCGCGCGGAAGCTGGTGCTGATCGGGCAATCCTATGGCGCCGACATCCTCCAGACCGGCGCGGCGGCGCTGCCGGCGGACCTTAGGTCCAAGGTGGCGGCGATCATCCTGGTGGTGCCGGGACGCACCGTCTTCTTCCGCGCCGATCCGTCGGGGATCGCCTATCGCGGCACGCCCGATTCGCTTGGGCCCGCCACCGCCGCCGCGCTGACCTGGGCGCCGCTGACCTGCATCTACGGAACCGCCGAGACCGACAGCCTGTGCCCGCTCGTCAAGCTGCCCAATGCAACCGTGGTAGCGATGCCGGGCGGCCATTTCCTCGCCCATGACGAGGCAGCGCTGATCGGCCACGTCCTCGCCAGCCTGCGCCATTTCCTGCCGACGCGGGAGCATGGGGCATGAGGATCGCCGCACTTGCCCCACTTTTCCTCCTGCTGCTGCCGGTTCCGGCGGTGGCGGGGCCACCGCCACCGACGGGGCGGTGGGCCAATCCGCGTCATACGATCGAGGTCAGCACCGGCTCGTGCGGGCAGGACCGGATGTGCGGCAGGATCGTGTGGGCGGACGCGACCGCGCTCGCCGATGCACGCGCAGCCAAGGTCGACACGTTGATCGGCACCGAGCTGCTGCAGGATTATCGCGTCGAAGCGAACGGCGAATGGAGCGGGCGCGTCTATGTGCCCGACATGGGGCGCAGCTTCGCCTCGCACATCCGACAGACCGCGCCGGATGAGCTGACGATCGCGGGCTGCCTGATCGGACATTGGCTATGCAAGTCGCAAGTGTGGCGCCGGGTCGGCTGAGTCGGGCGGTCGCCCGGCTCCTCGTCTTTGCGCGCCGGCACGCGCGCTGGATCTTGCTCGGGACGATCACCGCGGTCGCGGTGCTGGGCTTCATTGCGCTCCGCCAGGTGCTGCACACCGTGCATCTGCGCGACGTCCGCGCCGCGCTCGCCGAGGTGCCACGGGGTCGGATCGGCCTGGCGATCGCGCTGACCGCGCTCAGCTACCTCGCGCTCGGACTCGGTGACTATGTCGCGCTCCGGGCCATCGGGCGCCCGCTCAAGTGGCGGACGGCGGCGGTGGCGGCGTTCACCAGCTATGCCTTCAGCCACAGCCTGGGCCTGTCGATCCTGACCGGCGGGTCGGCGCGATACCGCGTCTACCGCGCCGCGGGGTTGGAGCTCGGCGAGATCGGGCAGGTGATGGCGATCGCCTCGCTCGCCTTCTGGGCCGGCGTGGCCGTGGTGGCCGGCGTCGGGCTGATCGCGGCGCCGCAAGGGTTCGGGATCGCTGGTGCGCGGCCGCTCGCCTTCGCCCTGTTCGCGCTGCTTGCCGTCCCGCCAGTGATTCGCGCGGCCGGGATAAAGCGGCTGGAGCTCGGCGGCGCGACGCTGACCGTGCCGCCGCTGCGCCACCAGGCGCGGCTGCTTGCCATCTCCGTCATCGATCTTGCCGCCGCCTCTACCGCACTGTTCGTGCTGGTGCCGGGCCTGGGGCTACACAGCCTGGCGCCGTTCGTCGTCGCCTATGCCGCTGCGATCGTCATCGCGCTGCTGACCCATGTCCCCGGCGGCGCCGGCGTGTTCGAGGCGGTGATGCTGGCCGCGCTGCCCGGGAACCGTGCCGCGGTGTTCGCCGCGCTGCTGCTCTACCGGCTGATCTACTACATTTTGCCGCTGCTGATTGCCGCCGCCGGCCTGCTCGCGGCGGAGGGACACCGCCTGCGCCGGCCGATCGCGCGCGGGATCAGCCTGGCCGAGCGCAGCGCGCAGACGCTGGCGCCGATCGCGGTCACGGCGCTGATCTTCGTCGGCGGGCTGATCCTGTTGGTGTCAGGGGCGCTGCCCGGCGTGCACGCCCGGCTCGACACGATCGATAACGTGGTGCCGCTACCGGTGATCGAGGGATCGCATCTCGCCGGCAGTCTGGTCGGCACCGCGCTGCTGCTGGTCGCGCCGGCACTGCACGCACGGCTGCGCAGCGGGTTCGACGCGGCACGGCTGATGCTGGCGTGCGGCATCGTCTTCTCGCTGGCGAAGGGGCTCGACTGGGAGGAGGCGCTGCTGCTCGCAGGCATCCTGGTGACGCTGCAATATGCCCGGCCGGCGTTCGTGCGCGAAGGCGGCATCTTCACCCAGCCGCCCGACTGGCGCTGGCTCGCCGCCGCCGCGGCGGCGGTGGCGATGAGCGTGTGGAGCGGACTCTTCGCCTACAAGCATGTCCCCTACGACGACGACCTGTGGTGGAAGTTCGCGCTCTACGGCAACGCGCCGCGCTTCCTGCGCGCGACCTTCTGCGCGGGGGTGCTGCTCGCCGCGACCGCCTGCTGGGAGCTGCTGGCGGCATACCGGCCGCGCCCGGCCGACGACACGCTGTCGGACGCGGTTGCCGCTGCCGCCTTCGCCCAGTCGGGACGCAGCGACGCCAACCTCGCGCTGACCGGCGACAAAAGGTTCGTGGCGTCTGCGGGCGGCGATGCCTTCCTCATGTACCGCGTGCAGGGGCGCAGCTGGATCGTGATGGGCGATCCGGTGGGGCCGCGAGCAGCGTGGGACGAACTGGTCTGGGCGCTGCGCCGCCACGCCCATGCCGCGCGGGGGCGGCTGTGCTTCTTCCAGGCGAGCGAGGCGATGCTGCCGCTGTTCGTCGACCTCGGCCTGCAGCCGATGAAATACGGCGACGAGGCGCATATCGATCTCGCCACCTTCTCGCTCGACGGCCCACGCGCCAAGTCGCTGCGCCATGCGCTGCGCCGGGGCGAGGCGGCGGGATCGCGGTTCGAGATCGTGCCCGCCGCCGAGGTGCCGTCGCTGATCCCGCGGCTGCGCGAAATCTCGGACGAATGGCTGCGCGACCGGCACGGGCGCGAGAAGCGTTTCAGCCTCGGCGCGTTCGACCCCGGCTATCTCGCCCGCTTCGACTGCGCGGTGGTGCGCGTGGCGGGCGAGATCGTCGCCTTCGCCAACCTCTGGCGTGCGGGGGACGGCAGCGAGCTGTCGATCGATCTCATGCGTCACGCCGACGACGCGCCCCAAGGCACGATGGAACTGATGATCGTGCGGCTGATCGAGCTCGCGCGGGCGGAAGGCTATGCCCGGTTCAACCTCGGCATGGCGCCGCTGTCGGGGCTGCCCAGCGGATCGCTGGCGCCGGTGTGGGCTCGAATCGGGGGAATGCTGTTCGACAACGGCGAGCGGCTCTACGGATTCGCGGGGCTCAGGGCATTTAAGGCGAAGTTCGGGCCGCGCTGGGTGCCGCGGTTCGTGGCGACCCCGCCGGGGCTCGCCGCCGCGCAGGGGCTGTTCGACATCGCGCGGCTGGTGAGCGGGTAGAGGTCGGATTCGGCCAGTTTTTGAATCCGTTCCCCGGCGAAGGCCGGGGCCCAGTTGCAGACGGTTCGAGACTGGGCCCCGGCCTTCGCCGGGGAACAGCTGCTTCAGGCCAGATGGATCGAACTCTAAATCCCGGAAGCGACACATGCTTTCGTCCTGCGTGCGGAGCCGCTAAGGGGGTCCGCGACCCATGACTCCGGCAACGCAAATCCCGCTGCCCGCCGACTGGCGGGACTTCCTCGCGCTCACCAAGCCCCGCGTGATGACGCTCGTCGTCTTCACCGGCCTGTGCGGGATGCTGGCGGCGCCGGCGCATGTCGATCCGGTGATCGGCTTCACCGCGATCCTGTGCATCGCGCTCGGCGCCGGCGCGGCGGGGGCGCTCAACCAATGGTATGAGGCCGATCTCGACGCGGCGATGAAGCGTACCGCCCAGCGCCCCCTTCCCGCCGGGCGGATGGAGCGGCAGTCGGCGCTGCACTTCGGGGTGGGGCTTGGCGCCTTTTCCGTGCTGCTAATGGGGCTGGCGGTGAATCTCGCCGCGGCGGCGATTCTCGCCGTCTCGATCCTGTTTTACGTGCTGGTCTATACCGTGTGGCTCAAGCGCCGGACGCCGCAGAACATCGTGATCGGCGGCGCGGCGGGGGCGTTTCCGCCGCTGATCGGCTGGGCGGCGGCGACCGGCGACGTCGCATGGCTGCCGGTGCTGCTGTTCGCGACCGTATTCCTGTGGACGCCGCCGCACTTCTGGAGCCTCGCGCTGTTCGTGCGCACCGATTACGCCAATGCCGGCGTGCCGATGCTGCCGGTGGTTGCGGGCGAGCGGGTGACGCGGCACCAGATCGGGCTCTACACCATTCCGATGGCGGCGGCGGCGGTCGCGCCCTGGCCGCTGGGGCTGACCGGCGCTTGTTACGGTCTGATCTCGATCGCGCTCAGCGCGGTGTTCGGCGCGATGGCGCTGCAGGTAGCGCTGCGCACCGCGAGCGAGGGCGACGCGATGCTGCCCGAGAAGCGGCTGTTCCGCTACTCGCTCTTCTATCTGGCGCTGCTGTTCGCGGCCGTGGTGATCGACAGGTGGGTGGCATGACTCCGCAGGAAGAAGAACGGTATCGCGCCCGGCAACGCTCCCGCGCGCGGGTGATGGCGCTGCTGCTCGGCGCCTTCGTCATCCTTATGTTCGCCATCACCATCGCCAAGATCAAGGCGGGGATGGCGCTGTGAACCGCAATACGCGCACCGCTCTCCTCGCCGTCGCCGGCATCTGCTGCATGACCGGGCTCGGCTTCGCGAGCGTGCCGCTCTATCGCATGTTCTGCGAGGCGACCGGGCTCGACGGCACCACCAATCGCGGCAGCAAGGCGCCGGGGGCTACGGGTGAGAAGATCAGTATCGCCTTCGACAGCAACGTCAGCCCCAAGCTCGCCTGGAGCTTCAAGCCCGAGCTCGAGCAGGAGACGATCGACGTCGGCGCGCGCGACATGGCGTTCTTCACCGCCACCAACCGCGCCAAGGTGCCGGTCACCGGTACGGCGACCTACAATGTCACGCCGTACCAGGCGGCGAAATATTTCACCAAGATCCAGTGCTTCTGCTTCACCGAGCAGACGCTGCAGCCGGGCGAGACGGTGCGGATGCCGGTGATCTTCTTCGTCGATCCCAAGCTGCGCACCGATCCCGATACCAAGGACGTCGAGACGATCACGCTCAGCTACACGTTTTACCCGGTGGATTCCGGGAAAACTGCAAGCTAGAGCATCTCCCAAACACGCCTAACAGGGACGCGACGATGGCCGGAGCCAAGAACCACGACTATCATATTCTGCCACCGAGCCCCTGGCCGCTGATGGGATCGATCGCCGCGCTGATCCTGGCGTCGGGCGGCATCATGTGGATGAAGGGCCATGCCTATGGCCCATGGACCTTCGCGCTGGGCATGGCCGGCGTGCTGGCGACGATGTTCTTCTGGTGGAGCGACGTGATCCGCGAGGCGCATCGCGGCGATCATACCCCTGTCGTGCAGCTGCACCTGCGCTACGGCATGATCCTGTTCATCGCCTCCGAGGTGATGTTCTTCGTCGGCTGGTTCTGGGCCTATTTCGATTTCTCGCTGTTCCCGGCGGCGATCAGCTACGTCCCCGGCGCGCATGGCGAGAAAGGCACGGTCGAGCTGCTGACCGACGCCGCCGGCCAGTGGCCGCCCAAGGGGCTCGAGGTGCTGAACGCGTTCGAGTTCCCGCTGCTCAACACCTTCATCCTGCTGCTCTCCGGCACCACCGTGACCTGGGCGCACCATGCGCTGATCCACGGCCAGCGCGGCGGCGCCAAGCGTGGCCTGTGGGGCCTGATCGGCGTCGGCGAGAACGACGGCGTGCTGAAGGGGCTGTGGCTGACGATCCTGCTCGGCCTGCTGTTCAGCTCGATCCAGGCATACGAGTACGCCCATGCGCCGTTCCCGTTCGCGGGGATCAACTATGGCGCGTCGTTCTTCATGGCGACTGGCTTCCACGGCGTGCACGTGATCATCGGTACGATCTTCCTGATCGTCTGCCTGATCCGCGCCTATCAGGGCGACTTCACGCCGCGCCAGCACTTCGGCTTCGAAGCGGCGGCTTGGTACTGGCACTTCGTCGACGTGGTGTGGCTGTTCCTGTTCGTCTCGATCTACGTCTGGGGCGGCTGGGGCGCGCCGGTGCATGGTGGTTGATTGGGCGGCTGAGTGAGCGCCGGCTGGCATCTCGCGCAGATCAACATCGGGCGGCTGATCGCGCCGCCCGAGCACCCCCAGGTCGCCGGCTTCTTCGCCGAGCTCGACCGGATCAACGCGCTGGCCGAGGCCAGCCCGGGATTCGTCTGGCGACTGACCGGCGAGGGCAACAACGCCACCGACCTCCAGCCGACGCCCGATCCGCTGGTGATCGCCAACATGTCGGTATGGGCGGACGCCGAAACGCTGTTCGGCTTCGTCTATCGCAGCCAGCACACGCCGGTGATGGCGCAGCGCAAGTCCTGGTTCGAGCGCTACGAAGGTGCCTATCAGGCGCTGTGGTGGATCCCGGCCGGCGAAATTCCGACCCTTGCCGACGGGCTGGCGCGGCTGTGGATGATCGACCGCTTCGGGCCGAGCGAACGCGCTTTCACCTTCAAGACGCGCTTCCCCGCGCCCGGCCTGCCCGGCGCTCCGGTCGACATGCAGCCCGATCCCTGGTGCGAAGGCCGTGCCTGACCCGACACCCGCCGCGGCTTCGGACAGCGCCGCCCCGACGATTGCCGCAGCATCGCTGAAAGGGCTGTGTCCGCGCTGCGGCGCTTCCACGCTGTTCGAGGGACCGGTCAAGTTCGCTCCCAAATGCCGCGCGTGCGGGCTCGATTTCTCCGCCTTCAACGTCGGTGACGGCCCCGCCGCCTTCCTGACGCTCGGCGTCGGAGCGGTGGTGGTGATCCTGGCGCTGGTCACCGACTTCACCGTCCGTCCGCCGCTGTGGGTCCATATGCTGCTGTGGATTCCGATCACCTTCGCCGGCGTGGTGGGATCGCTGCGCATCGCCAAAGCATGGCTGCTCGCCGCCGAATATCGCAACGCCGCGCGCGAGGGTCGGATCAAGGCGCCCGAATGAGGCGGCCGGTCCCGATCGTCGCGACGATCGTCGTGGCTGTAGCCGTCGCGGCGATGATCGGACTCGGCATCTGGCAGCTCCAGCGCCGGCACGAGAAGCTCGCCGCGCTCGAGCGCTATGCCGCCAATCTCCATGCGCCGCCGGTCGCCTGGCCGCGCTTCGGCACCGGCGACGAGGCGCTGTTCCGCAAATCCTCGGCCTATTGCCTGCGCCCGCTGTCGTGGAGCCGCGAAGCGGGGCGCGACGCGAGCGGCAAGCCCGGCTGGCGCCAGATCGTGACCTGCGCGACCGGGGCGGAGGGGCCGCCGCTCACCATCCAACTCGGCGTCGCCGGCTCGCCGGAGGGACATCCCGCCTGGAAGGGCGGCGAAGTCAGCGGCTGGATCAGTCATGCGCCGAACCACCGTTCGCTGATCGGCGGCCTGTTCGACCGCACGCCCAAGACGCTGATGCTGGTCGCCAGCACGCCGGTCGCCGGGCTCGCGGCCAATCCGGGACCGGACCTGTCGGCGGTGCCCAACAACCATCTCGCCTATGCGGTGCAGTGGTTCGTCTTCGCCGCCATCGCCCTCATCATCTACGCGATCGCGCTGCGCCGGCGGCTGCGAGGCACCGAGCCGCCGCCTCCGGCTTGAGCGCGGCCAAGCCCGGCTTGCTTGCCGCCCTCTCCCCCGCCCGCTAAGCGCTCGCCCGACATGCGCTACGTTAGCACCCGGGGCCAGGCGCCCGCTCTCGACTTCCGCGACGCGACGCTCGCCGGCCTCGCCGGCGACGGCGGGCTCTATGTTCCCGACGCCTGGCCGGCGCTTTCGGTGGACGAGATCGCGGGCCTCGCCGGCCTCTCCTACCCCGAGACGGCGGTCCGGATCATGGCGCCGTTCGTCGGCGATGCGCTCACCGAAGCCGAGCTCCGCGCGATGTGCGAGGCCGCCTACGGCCGCTTCGCCCATGCCGCGGTGACGCCGCTCGTCCAACTCGACCCGCGCCATTTCCTGCTGGAGCTGTTCCACGGGCCGACGCTCGCCTTCAAGGACGTCGCGCTGCAGTTCCTCGGCCTATTGTTCGAGCGGTTCCTGACCGGCGGCAGCACCCACCTGACCGTGGTCGGTGCGACCAGCGGCGACACTGGCTCCGCCGCGATCGACGCGCTCACCGGCCGCGAGCATGTCGACATCTTCATGCTCCACCCCGAGGGCCGCGTCTCCGAGGTGCAGCGCCGGCAGATGACGACGGTGCTCGCGCCCAACGTCCACAACATCGCCATCCAGGGCGACTTCGATCAGGCGCAGGCGCTGGTGAAGGCGATGTTCAACGACCCCGCCTTCTCCGGCCGGTTCGCGCTGTCGGCAGTCAATTCGATCAACTGGGCGCGGCTGATGGCGCAGGTGGTCTATTATTTCTATGCCGCCGTCCGGCTCGGCGCACCCACTCGGCCGGTCGCCTTCAGCGTCCCGACGGGGAACTTCGGCGATGTCTTCGCCGGCTATGTCGCGGCGCGGATGGGACTGCCGGTCGCGAAGCTGATCGTCGCAACCAACATCAACGACATCCTCCACCGCGCGCTGTCGAGCGGCGACTATTCGACCGGCACCGTGACGCCGACCGCGGCGCCGAGCATGGACATCCAGGTCAGCTCCAACTTCGAGCGGCTGCTGTTCGACCTCGCCGGCCGCGACGGGGCCGCGATCGCGGAACAGATGAAGGGGTTCGAGACGACCAGGGCGATGCGCCTCACCAATGCCCAGCGTGAGAGCGCGGCGGCGCTGTTCGCAAGCGACCGGATCGAGCCCGGCGAGATGTCGGAGACGATGCGCTGGGCCAGTGCCGGGGTTAGCCAGGTGATCGACCCGCACACGGCGATCGGCCTCGCCGCCGCGCGCCGGGCGGATCTGCCCGCCGAGGTGCCGGTGGTGACGCTCGCGACCGCTCATGCCGCCAAGTTCGGCGATGCGGTCGAGCGCGCGACGGGGGTGCGGCCGAGCCTGCCGGGCCGCGTCGGCGACCTGTTCGAGCGCGAGGAGCGTTTCGATGTGCTGCCCGCGACCTTCGAGGCGGTGAGCGGCTACATCGCCGAGCGGGCGGTGGCGAAGGCGTGAGCCTGCTCACGCTCATCGGCGAACCCTGGGCCGACTACGGCCTCGTCGATTCGGGCCACGGCCGCAAGCTCGAACGCTACGGCCCCTACCGCTTCATCCGCCCCGAATCGCAGGCGATGTGGGCACCCGCATCCGCCGATTGGGACGCGCATGGCGAGTTCGTCCCCGGCTCCGACGAGGAGGGCGGCGGGCGCTGGCGGTTCGACAAGCCGGTGCCGCGCGAAGGCTGGCCGCTCCAGTGGCAGGAGGCGCGCTTCACCGCCCAGACCACGCCGTTCCGCCATCTCGGCTTCTTCCCGGACATGGCGCCGGTGTGGAGCTGGATGCGCGAGCGGTTGGACGGCGCCGCGGAGCCGGAATGCCTCAACCTGTTCGGCTATACCGGCGTCGGCACGCTGGCTTTGTCGGCGGCCGGAGCGCGGATGGTGCATGTCGACGCCTCGAAGAAATCGGTCGAGCAGGCGCGCGCCAATGCCGAGCTGTCCGGCATGGCCGATCGTCCGATCCGCTGGCTGGTCGAGGACGCGAGCAAGTTCACCGCGCGCGAGGTGCGGCGGGGGCGGCGCTATGACGGCATCCTGCTCGATCCGCCCAAGTTCGGCCGCGGTCCGACCGGCGAGACTTGGCGCTTGGAGGACGGGCTGCCGGGGTTGATCGCGGATTGCCGGCGGTTGCTCGACGATAGGTCGCGCTTTCTGTTCCTCACCGTCTATGCCGTGCGCATGTCGGCGCTCGCGATCGGGGAGCTGCTGAGGCAGGAGCTCGGCGACTTGGGTGGGACGATCGAGGCGGGCGAACTCGGCGTACGCGAGGAAGGGCGCGGGTTGGTGTTGCCGACGGCCATTTTTGCGCGGTGGTCGCGGTAGAGGTTCTTGTTCACGCAGAGGCGCAGAGAGCGCAGAGATGTCTCGCGCGCGGCAGCGCGCGTCTATTCAACTCGATCGACCGGCGGTTGATTTCGGCTGTCGCCGATGAAGCCACACCGACTCTGCGCTCTCTGCGCCTCTGCGTGAACAAAACTCTTCAGCTTCGTCCCATCCGAATCGCCGCTCCCGCCACGAACGGTGCCCCCGCAACCAGCAGCAAACTCACCGCCGCGAGCAGCTTGAGCGCACCCGCGCCCCCATCGAGCGATCCGACGCCGAAGATCAGCAGCGGCACCGCCAGCGGCAGCATTACCAGCCCGGCCAGCGCGCTTGCGCCCCGCAGCCCCGCCACCAGCGCGCCGGTGGCGATGCCCAGCGCGGCAAGACCCGGCGTGCCGATCAACAGGCCGATCTCGACCCTGAGCAGCAGTTCGCCCGGCAGGCCGAGCAGCCCCGCCGCGATCACCGCCGCCAGCATCAGCGACGGCGCGAAGCCGAGCCAATGGCCGGCGAGCTTGGCGGCGGCGACGCCCGCCATCGGAATCCCGCGCACGGCGAACTGGTCGAACACGCCCTGATCGAGATCGGGTCCGATCAGCCGCTCGACCGGCAGCAGTGCGGCGAGCAGTGCGGCCGACCAGATCACGCCGCCGCCGATCCGGGCGAGCAGCGCGCCGTCCGGGCCGACCGCGAAGGGGAACAGGACGGTTACGAGCAGGAAGAACACTACGACCAGCGTCGTGCCGCCGCCGGCATAGCCGCGCCGCACCTCCCGGGCGATGATCGCGATCATGGCATCAGCTCGATCATGGCCGCACCGGGAAGCTCGACCGGGCGGTGCGTCGCCACCAGCACGATGCCGCCCTCGCCGCGATGGCGCGCTATCAGCCGCTCCAGCGTCGCCAGCGACGCCTGGTCGAGCCCGTTGGCCGGCTCGTCGAGCAGCCACACCGGGGCGCGGCTGGCGACCACGCGGGCAAAGGCGGCACGGCGACGCTGGCCGGTCGACAGCAGTCGCACCGGAACGGCGGCGAGCGCGGCCAGACCCGTATCGCGGAGCGCGTCGCCGACCCGGCCGCGCGGATCGTCATGCGAGTCGAGCGCCGCCCAGAAGCGCAGCGCCTCGGCAAGCGGCCGGTCGCCGTCCAACGCCGCCGTCTCCGCCATCAGCGCGCGGCTGCCCTCCCCCACCACGCGTCCGGCGGCTGGCGCCAGCAGGCCGGCGGCGATCCGGATCAGGCTCGACTTGCCGACGCCGTTGGGGCCGGTGACCAGCGCCGCGTCGCCGGATCGCAGCGCGAAGGACAGGCCATCGAACAACGTCCGGCCGCTGCGGACCCCGGTCACGCTCTCGAACGCGAGCCACGCGCTCAATCCGCCGAATCCTCTAGGCCATGCATGTCGTCGTCCGACAGGCCGAAATGATGTCCCACCTCGTGCACGACGATATGATGCACCAGCCGTTCGAGCCCGACGCCGGTCTCGATCCATTCCTCCAATATGGGGCGGCGGTAGAGGTGGATGCGGTCGGGCATCGCGCCCGAATCGAACGACGATTTCTGGCCGATGGGGCGGCCGTGGTAGAGGCCGGTGAGTTCGAACGGGTCCTCGATGCCCATCGCGTCCAGGGTCTCGTCGTCGGCGAAATCCTCGACGATCAGCACCACGTCAGCGAGATGCTCGGCGAAGGGCGCCGGAATCCGCGCCAGGCTCGCGCGGGCGAGCCGTTCGATCTCGGCGGCGTCGGGCGCGAAGCGGTCTTGCGAGGTCATCGCCTCTGCTCTTAATCGTCCGAGTCGATTTCAGCTACGCTGAACTCGGCACCGGCCCGCTCCCCCACCCGGCCACCCATAAGATACTGC